>JBMOGB010000134.1:0-10347 GCA_049318585.1 Bacteroidia bacterium
ACAAAAAGGGTTGGATAAAGGTGCGGACGACTATATTACTAAACCATTTTTAGCCAAAACATTGATAGATACCATTCATTCCAAATTGAATGCAAACACCAATGAATGATTGATTTTTAACCACGATATTCAGCACACAAATCAACAAAATCTTAAACATTTATATTAACAATTAAATCGTAATAATACATGCTAATTGCCGTTATTGAAGACAATGAAATGATAAGAAAAAACCTTATCATTTTATTAGAAATGAACCATTTTAAAACAGTGTCGAGTGATAACGGTGCAGATGGTTTAAAACTAATAAAAAAAACAAAACCAATACTTGTACTTACCGATATTATGATGCCCGAAATGGATGGAATTGACATGGTGAAACAATTGCGATTAACAAATGAATTTTTTCATATTCCAATTGTTTTTTTAACAGCAAAAAATTCAATTGAAGATCGCTTAATTGGATTTGAAGCTGGTGCCATTGATTTTATTTCCAAGCCATTTATTACAGCAGAACTTATTTATAAAATAAAAAATTTAACCAATTTAGTTCAATCGCAAATTACCAATATCATTACCAAACCAGTTAAAGTAAAATTTGATTCCAACGATCATCAATTTTTAGATAAACTAAGAACAGTAATTGATAAACACATTGACTCTAATTTTTTAAAAACCTGTGTATTGGCGGTTGATTTAAACATGAGTCATTCTGCCATTCATAAAAAAATAAAGAAAATTACAGACAAATCAACCAATCAATATATCAGAGAATACCGATTAGAAAAATCCAAACAAATGATTGAAGCAAATTATGCAAGCATTTCGGAAATAGCTTTTGCTGTAGGATTTACTAGCGTTTCTTATTTTTCTAAGTCGTATAAAAATTACTTTGGATACAACCCAAGCAATGCAAAGCTGCAATAATATTATGCCCTAAAAACCGGAAGATTGATTATTAAAGAAGTGCCTTCACCAAGTTTACTTTCTATTGCAACCGTTCCAGCATTCAATTCTACAAACATTTTTATAATTGACATTCCAATTCCTGTTCCAGGAATATTTTCAACAATGCTAGAACGGAAATACGAATCAAATATATTAGCAATTTCGTCAGCAGGAATACCAATTCCAGCATCCTTAATTACTAATTTTAAATATTGTTCATTGCAATCCATTTTTATTTCTATTACACTTTCAATAGGCGAATATTTAATCGCATTGCTTAATCCATTTTGCAATACTTGCGAAAAAAGTTTTGTATCAATATTTACTATACAATTATCACAGCTTGTAGCACTATAAAAAACTTCCCTCTTGTTTAAAAAGTTAATGGCATCAAAAGTTAAATAATCTACCATAAACTCATTTAAATTGATTGGATGAAGATTAGCTTTAATTTTATTTGCTTCCATTTTACCTAAAGTCAAAACATCGGTCATTAAAGCTGTTATTCTGTCTATTTCAAACAAAATATTATTGGTTTTTTGTATAATTTTATCTTTGTTATTTTCACTTATAATTTCACCCTCATTTTTATCCAAATACATTTGAATAAGCTGTGTGCTTGACTTAACAATAGACAAAGGTGTTCTAAATTCGTGCGAGGTCATGTTTACAAATCGTGTTTTCATTTCACCTAAGTTTTTCTCTTTTTCTAACGATTTTTTTAAGCTTAATTCTGCTGCTACTTGTAAGGTTATATCTCTTGATGAAGCTAAAATAAGTACCTTTTCATCATTTGATTCTAAATAATTAATTACACTTTCAACACTAATAACATTGCTGTCTGCAAGAATGTATTTAAAAATTATTTTATTAATACCATTTGGAAGTATTTCGCTAATCAAAAAGTTTTTCACCCTTTCTATATCGTCTGGATGAACCATGGTTGTTAATTTATTTGACAAAAAATAATCTTCGGTATAACCTGTGTTTTTTATTGCAGATGGCGATACATAAAAACAATTTCCTTTAGCGTCTAAAATAGTAATTACATCTTGAATATTTTCTGAAATAAGTCGGTACTTTTCTTCACTTTTAGCCATTTGCACTTCGGCCATTACTATTTTGGTAATGTCTAGTTTTACCCCATCTATTCTAACTGGATTTCCTAATTCATCTAAAATCAAACTTTTTTTATCTCTAATCCATTTAATTGTTTTGTTATCGCCTACTTCTATTCTATAATCTATCTCGTTATACAAGGTTTTGTTATTTACTAAATCGTTTGTTGATTGATGGTATAAATCTAAATGTTCCTTACAAACCAATTCACTAAAATCTATTTTATTATTATAAAAATCATCATCACTAAAGCCAGTCATTTTCTTACACGATGAGCTAATATAAAGTATTTTATTATTGATAATGTCAATGGTGCAAATTACATCATCAATTGATGAAGCAACTTTGTCTAATATTTCTTTATTTTTGATCAAAGCCATTTCAGCTTCCATTTTTTCGGTAATGTTTTCAGCAGAACCAAGAATTGCTATAGCATTTCCTTGCTCATCTTTTTGAATAGATGCGCTAAAATTAAACCAGATTATTTGATCGTTTATACCAAAAAACTTATACTTTTCATTCATAGAAGTAATTTTTTCGGTTATCAATAAGTTTATTTTTTTAACAAACAATATCTTGTCATCACTATGAACAAACTTCATGATGTTTTTATTCAATGAAAAGTCAATTGAAAACCCAGTGGTTTTAGTCCAACTTTTGTTTAAAAACTCAATGTTTCCATCCAAATTTAGCTTAAAAAATACTTCTTTTAAACTTTCAACCACATCGCGATATCGCGCTTCGTTTTGTTTAATTGATTCATCGGCAAGTTTTTGTAAGTTAATATCTAGCAAAAAACCAGTCATGCTTTCTGGTTTACCTTCATTATTTAAACCCGTAATTCTACCAACACCTAAAACCCATTTACACGAACCGTTTTTTTGAATTACTCTATATTCAACAGAATAGATATCGCTATTATCTAGGAGGTAATTAGTTAAGTGTTTTTTTACCGCTTTTAGTACCGTTTTTCTATCTTCGGGGTGAATTAATTTAATCCAATTATTGAAAGTAAATGTACCCTCGTTTTCATCATTTGAAATGTTTAAGATGTCTCGTGTTATGCTATTTAAATCAAATCGTAAGGTAGAAAAATTCAGAATCCACATACCTAAATTGGAAGCTTTTAAAGCCAATTCTAGGTTTTCATTTGTAATTCTAAATTTGTTTAATTCCTCTCTTGTTTGTGTCAAATCAAGCGACAAACAAGCTAATTCTCCATCTTCAAATGCCGATAATACGATTTCTTGAACTACATTTTCACCAGTTTTTGTTATGCCTATTGTTTCTCCTTTCCAGTTGCCATTTTTCGTTAAAAGTGGAAAGTGTTTTTTTTCTATGTTTTCTATTTCAGTTGGTCCATAAATGGTTTTCCAACTTTTTCCTAATAATTCATTTTGCTCGTAATGAAAAAAATCGGAATGCGATTTATTCATGTAATAATATTGGCCTTCCTTATTTAATAATGCAACACCAACTGGCGATTTTTCTATTACGTTTTGTAGTTTCAAAATAAGCTGATCTTTCTGCTTCATTTCCGAAATATCTATTCCAAAACCTACAATTAATTCTATTGTGTTATTATTGCCAATTATGGGGTGTAACACCCTCATATGAGTTTTCACCATTCCATTTGGCAATTCAAAATTCTCTTCAAATGTTAAAGCCACTAAAGATTTTTTTACTGCATTTAATTTAATGGTTCTTTCAATGGCTATATTTATTGGCTTGCTTCTGTGTTTACAATAATCAAAGTCAGTTTTACCTATTAACCATTCCCTTATTTCATTATCCGAAATAGTGTTTTCATTGATAAATACATATTCATTTTCAGTATTAAAAACTACAAAATCTATGGGTATTTTGTTAAGTATATTACTGTAAAAATCATTTTGTTCAACTATTTTATTTTGAGCTTCCTTTAGGCTATTTTCTGTGTTGTTTTTTAAAATATACGTTCCCCAATTTTCTGCAATAGCAGTTATTGTGTTAATTGATAATTCGCTCCAATGTTTTTGGTTTTCACAATCTAAAATGCCTATAAATCCCCAAAAAATGGAATTTGAAAAAATAGGTACATACAAACTGTGTTGAAAGTTTTGAAAAAACAACAATTTAGGCGCTTCATTGTTGGTTTTTATAGCATGAATTGGGTATATATTGTTAGTTATAAGTGTTGCTTTTAACGCCTCAACTGTTTCCCATTCTGTATTTTTTAATTGATCATTGTTTATAAAAGGTTTAGCATCTTTGTTGCACCATTCGCTTATCCAATCAAACGATTTTAGATTACCGTTTTCATAGTTGTTTTCAAACAAACTAACCTTGTTTGAATTTGTACTTATACCAATAATTTCTAACATTTTTTCGGGTAAATAGTTACCATCTAATATTAGTTTTGTAGAGCTTACTAACCCATTTATTAATAGCTGTGTGTTCATTTATTTACCATTTATAAATTCAATCCTACAAAGCTACAAATACACCCTATTTGATTTAATAAACTATTTGTACCATTTTATAAATTAGTTGTACTCTTTTGTATTTTTTAGCCAAAACAATAAAAACAACAAAATATTTGAATGATGATTTTGAAAATTAATTCAATTTTGCTCATTTTCTTTCCTACTAATTATTGGTAAAACAGATAGGAATCCAAGTCATATTTCTATATCCATTTTCCAATAAATATATTCATAAACAAGCACTATTTTGTAAGGTTTTACATATTTATTGTACTATTTTGTATTTCCATCTAATTGATCTTTATTTAACCTTGTTTCGTCTACTCAAATATCTAAAACATTCATTTAAATAATATATACAACATTTAAAACTAAAATATGCATATTCCGAAGCTAAACCTTTGAAAAGGGTCTGATAGCTATCGCATGTGCATCAAGCTAAGGAATAACTATGGAAAACTCCGAAGGAGTTTAATTTAAATAGCCACCAGTGAAACTGGTGGTTTAATAAATAAAATAAACATACCGAAAACCTCAAAAACTTTGCGAAAGCCAGAGGCTTTCGCAAAGTTTTTGAGGTTTTCGGACAGAAAGTCTTGTTCATTTTTTCAACGGGTTAAAACCCGTTGCTATAAATATTTCGTTCCTCCGGAACTTTAATGTTTATAACCGTTTACAAGGAAAAACTCAAAATTAATTTGACGCATATGCGATAGCTTTAGGGACGGAATCAAACTTGTTTTGTAATAGCCCCTGTCAGAGACACTACATTCATTTAATATCCGTAGAGCGCTTCGCTAACTCTAAGGATAGTGGTGCCGCTTCGCTAAAGCAGCAACAACGGCAAAAAACCTATAAGGTTTTAAAAACCTTATAGGTTTCCAACTATCCTTAGAGCTTAGCTAACTTTAAGGATAGTGGGATTTTATAATAGCCCGTGTCAGAAACACTACATTCATTTAAAATCCTAGAGCGCTTCACTAACTCTACGGATAGTGGGAATTGTTAAAGTCGCTTCCCTAAAACACCAACATTGGCAAAAGAAATCTTCCTTTTTTCCTATTCCTACTTCATTGATTTTCCACGTTATTTTTAACTATTTTATATACTTCTTGTACTATTTTGTATTTTAATACAATTGTTGCGCTATTTTCTAATCATTGTGCTATTTATCTTGAAAAATATACCGATAAGCACCGCAAAGCATCTATTTGTATAAAGATTGCTTTTCAGTTTGTTTTAAAAAATACTGAAAATTTACATCAAACGCCTTTATTAAATGATTTGATTTTGGTAAAAATCAAAACTTGAAATTTTAAACAATATCACATAAAAAAAATACGCTGAAATCTAATTGATGATTTCAATAAAATATTCAATAAAAATAAAAAATGAACTTCAAAAACCAAACTATTAACCAAAACCAAACGAACAAAACCATAAAAGGTTTTTTTACTTTATTGGTTTTTACTTTTCTCCTTTTTGGAACGAGTTGGAAAGCGAGAGCAGCTACAATTACAAGTACAAGTACAGGTGGGGCTTGGGCAACTACCACAACTTGGGTAGGTGGTGTTGTACCTGCTACTTCAGATGTGGTTATTATTGTTGGCTCTGTAACTTTACCCACAACAGCATTAACCCAAACCGGAAGTGTAACAATAGGTGATGCTGGTACTCTTACTTGGTCATCGGGTAATGTTTCGTACACCTTTGGTGGTTTTACAATTAATACAAATGGTTCTGCAACTTTTCCTAGGCCAACCACATTTACAGGAAATGTGGAAATAACAGGTGAAATTACTTTCTCATCAAGTTCAGGGACTGGGAGGGCTATGGTTTTTAGTGGGAATATAACTCTTAATTCTGGTGCGGTTTGGACAGAACCTGCAACAGGTAATGGTAGCGCCAACACATACAGCTTCGCTGGTAATTTTATAAATAATGCAACAACTTTCAATGCGCTAGGAACTGGATTACATACATTTAGTGGAACTGGAAAAGCAATAAGTGGTTCAACGAATGCATCCTTTCCAAGTCTAGAAATTACAGGTACAATAACTAATAATAGAACCATTTCAGCTACAACAGCACTTTCAGGAACAGGAACTTTAACTAATAGTTCAACTGGAACCTTAAATATTGGAGGTACATGCTCTGTTACAACACTTACCAATCAAGGAACTATTAATAGGTCGGGAACTGGCACAACAACAACTATTTTGGCTAATTTTACCAATACAGGCACCATTAATATTTCAGGTTCAGGAAACATAACAGGAATAACAAATAATGCTAATGGAATTGTAAATCATTCAGGATCGAGTACTATAAGCAGTTTTAACAATGCTACAAGTTTAAGTACGCTAAATATTAGCACTACACCTACTGTTCCTACTTTTACCAATTTAACTGTTACAGCAGCAGGAAATACAGTTAACTATAATGGAGCAGGTTCTCAAACAGTAAAGGCAGTTGCATACAGCAACCTTACTCTTTCAAGTAGCGGAGTTAAGAGTCTTTTAAATAACACTTCGGTTACTGCCAAAATGAGTATTGCACCCACAGGCACTGCTACTGCAAGTATTGCTACAGGTGTTAATTTACGTATTCGCTCTTTATTTTTTGTAGGTACGAATCAAGTAATCGGAACATGGGGGTATTCTGGAAAAACAAATAACAATACAACTTATTTTGCAAACACAACAGGTTTTTTAACTGTAGCAGCATCAAGTCCAATAACCAGTGTTGCAGCAGGCGGTGCATGGGCAACTACTGGGACTTGGGTTGGAGGTGTGGTGCCTTTAACCAATGATGATGTTGTTATTGCAAATACTTCCTCTTCAGTTTCTCTTGGTGCTAATGCAGCATGTGCTAATTTAACTATAAATAATAGCAGCACTCTTACTATTGGTGCCTTTACTTTTGCAGCTTCTGGCTCAACAACCATAGGAAGTGGAACTAGTGGCACATTAACAATTACATCTACTACTGGTACTAAAACATTTTCAGGCGCAGTAACCATAAATTCGGGAGGACTATTTTCTGAAACAGTTGCAGAAGCAATAACATTTGGAAATGATGTAACAATAGATGGCACATTAACAGAAAGTGGAAATGCAGTAATTGGTGTAGCGGGGAATTTGACTAAAAATGGAACCTATACAGCAAGCAGCGGAGTTCATACTTTTAGTGGCACTTCAAAAACAATTGGTGGATCATCAATAACTACTATTTCAAGCGTTGCAATTACAGGAACTATTACTAACAGCGGTACATTAACAGTTGGAACTGCACTTACTGGTGTAGGAACTTTGGTAAATACAGGAACATTAAATATTGGTGGTACTTCAACTATAAGTAATCTAACTGCAACTGCAATTGGAAACACAGTTAACTTTACTGGTGCAGCACAAACTATTAAAGTTACTCCTTATTATAACTTAGGTCTTTCAGGAACATTAGCTAAAACATTGGGGGCTATTACAACCATTTCAGGAAATTTAACATTAAGTGGTGCCGCAACTGCTACAACAGGTGCGGCTTTAACAATTGGAGGAAATTTAACTGTAGGAACGGGCACAACATTAGCTACTGGTGCAACAAATACGTGGACATTAGGGGTTACAGGAACAACAGATCTTACAGGAACATTAACCCTAGCAAACACTGCTACAAAAATCTTTACAGGTGATGTAACACTAAATGCGGGTGCTACTTGGAATGAAACTGGAATTGCCACGTTTAATTTTACTGGAAACTTAACCAATTATGCTAACACTTTTACTAGTACAGGTACTCATAATTTTATTGGTTCTACCGCACAAACCATTACAGGAGTAACCACATTTAATAATTTAACAATTAACAATGCTTTAGGAATTATAGCTAATAATAATATTACCGTTAACGGAATTCTTACTTTAACAAGTGCCAATGTATCTGCAACAGCTGGTGCATTAGATATGGGCGTAAATACCTTAAACATGGGTTCAGCAGCTACTACTGCTGGTACAGGCGATGTTACGGGTATGGTTAAACGAAGCACCATTGCAGCAACCACAGATTATAGTTTTGGTAATCAATTTACGGTTTTAAATTTTTCAAATACAGGTACCCTTCCTACAGATGTTACAGTGAAAATAGTTTTAACAACAAATCATTTATGGAAAAGTGAAGCCATACATCGCTATTATGATATTATAAGAACAGGAGGTGATATTTCGAACAAAGTAGCTGTTCAATTGCATTATTTGGCAAGTGAATTAAATGGAGTTTTGGAAAATAGTAATATCGATTTTTTTGACTACCATGTTTCAAATGCTTCTGGTCATGACCATGGACATAATTCTGAAAATACTACAGATAAATGGATTGGAAAAAGTGGTCTATCGCTAACTTACATTTTCCCAACTGTGTTTGGTGATAAATATTGGACCTTGGCTCAATCCATCATGCCAAATTATACTTGGATTGGAGCTATTAGCACCGATTGGACTTTAGCAGATAATTGGTCAACAGGTGTGCCGATAGCAACAAGCGATGTAGTTATTCCAGATGCTACTACCACAAGTTTTGACCCAACTTTACCAAGCAGCACCACTGTAAATTCTATTAGTTTAGCCAGTGGCAGTGTGTTAAATGGAGGAACTACTACAACCTTAACCTTGGCAGCTAGCTCGGGTTCGGCTTGGATGAGCGATAATGCAACTTTTAATTATGGAACAAGTAACTTAATTTTTACAGGAACCACTCCAACCATTGGAGGAACTACCACTTTTTATAATGTAACTATAAATAATGGCGCTAGTTTAACTTTAGGAACCGACAATGTGATGAGAATAGCAGGAACACTGACTAATAATGGAACCTTAAACGCAGCAAGTAACCATAACACGGTAGAATATAATGGGTCGGGACCACAAACAATAGTTAATCCTAATGGTTTAACAACGGGCTACCATAACTTAATACTTAGTGGTGCAGGAACTAAAACTTTACCTGCTTCTACCTTAAATATAGCAGGTGAATTTACCAATAATGGAACCATGGCTAATGGTGCAGGAACAGTTACTTTTAGCGGAACTACTGCTCAAACTATAACAGGTGCCAATACATTTAACAATGTTACGTTAAACAATGCTACAGGTTTACTTTTAGCAAATAACACTACTATAAGCGGAACACTTACACTTACTAGTGGTAAGTTTTCTATTGGAGCCAATACCTTAACTTTAGGTGGTGCTGTTAGTGGTTCGACTGCTACTAATTCATTTACTGGTTCATCAATGTCAAACATAGTTAGCAGTGGCACAACGGGCAATATTTATTTCGACCAAACCACAGCTGGAACAACTAATTTATTGAAGAATTTAACCATTAATGGCAACACTACTTCACTTGCAAATACTTTAAACATTACTAAAGGAGCAACTCCGGGTATAGTAATTGTAAATTCAGGAACTTTGGTTTCTGGAGGATTCTTAACTTTAAAATCGGATGCTAACGGAACTGCAAGCATTGGCACAAGTGCTGGAACCATTACTGGAAATGTAAATGTAGAAAGATATGTATCAGGACAAGGTAGAAAATGGAGGTTTTTTTCAAGTCCAGTTTCAGGTGCTTCCATTGCTAATTGGATGAATCAATTTTATGTAACTGGACCAGGTACAGGAACGGTATTAGGCGATCCAAATTCAAATGGATGGCATACATCGAATGCAAATATTATAAATGCTTTAGTATCTACTACCTCAATAAGAACGTTATGCCTCATTGTAAAGACGACAGCATAAAAATAAACGGACAGACAGAAAAA
>JBMOGB010000135.1:0-10321 GCA_049318585.1 Bacteroidia bacterium
TGCTAAATGGCTTTTGAATATTCATTGCATTGGCATCAAATAACTCTTCTTGGCGCAATTTATTAGTAACAAAAATGTACTCAAACATAATGTCGGCACCTAAAATTTGCCCTGTTCTTGGGTCCACAAAACTTGGCCCGTATCCACCAAAAGGCGGCTGTGGCGAGGAAGTCCAACGCAACACATTGTAACGAATATCGCCTGCATCCCAAGTGGCAGTATCGGGTTGTTCTTTTATAACCACTGCATTTTTAAAACCGGCAACTTCAAAAGCTAAATTCCATTTTTCACCTGCTTCTTTTATGGTTGCTTTAAATTCTTGCGGAGTAGTATTTTCTATCCACCATGTTATAGGTTCTATTGGTTCCGAAATGGCAGCATTGGTATCTTTTTTCTCTAAATTCCAGCGGTGAATCATGTCTTTAAAAGCCACTGCGTTGGTGGTAGTCATGTCTTCTACTTGCTCACTAAAATATCCAACTCTAGGATCATCGGCCCTAGGTTTAAAATTATTTTTTGGTGCTTCAATTAAAGTATGTTGTAAAAAAATGCTTACTGCGCGTTCATCGGCTACTTCCTTACCACCTCCTACAGTTGGCATAGGATTATCGTAAACATATTCTACAATTAAATCCGTGTTTTTTTGGTAGTTTTTTATGCTCGAAAACTTGGTTTTTTCTTTACTCAATCCACCCAAACTAAACATTTGAAATCCTGGAGGCAATCCAAAAAATGGAGAAGGTTTAACTTGGCACATGCTTTCGCTTAAAAAAATCGCGCTAGCATCTAATAATATTTCACCTTTTTTCACATCTTCGGCTACTATTTTCTGATTTACCAAAATGGCATCACTAATATTAGCATTGGCGGCTTTGCTTATTGGATTATTTTTATCGAAATAATAGCCAGTATTTTTAACTACAAATTCTATTTTATCGAAATACCTGCGAATGGTAAATAATTTATTATCGCGGAAGCTACCTCTGAAATGGCCAGCTGCCACCACACCATCTACAGTGTACGAAAAGTAAATATATTCTTTGTCTAATTGCTCTTTTTTAAGCACCATGAATACATTTCCAGTAACAGTATCTTGGTATAAAGGAAACAAACCGTCAGTTTTTTTACACGATTTAATTTTATCGGCAATAGAAACGGTTTTAGCTGGCGCAGGTGCTGCAGCAATTGGCTTTTTCTTGGTAGCACAAGATGCTACTATTAAAAAAGCAATGGTTAACAAGGAAAATTTACGCATATATATTTATTTTGAATGAAGCAAATGTGCTTTTTTTAGTTAATAAACCAAAACCTTTTATGTAAAGTGTAGTTTTACTTTAAGTGAAATCTTGCTAAATTTATATCAATTAGTTTGTATTTTGAATTATTTAGATACTTTCGAACCTTAATAAAAATCATAATTTGAAAAAACTTATCCTTTCTATTGCTATCATTTTCCTTTGTTTTATAAGTGCCAATGCACAAACTACGCTGCAAGGAAGTGTATCAGATGCAAAGACAAATGAAAAACTGATTGGTGTTTCGGTTTTGGTAAAAGGCTCAACCAAAGGTGTTCAAACCGATTATGATGGGCAGTTTGTTTTAAGAACCACCAATAATTTACCTTTTATTTTAGTGGTAAAATATTTGGGATTTGAAACCAAAGAAATAAATATTAACGATGCTAAAGTAAAAGTTGCTATAAAACTTTCAAAATCGGAAAAGGCTTTAAAAGAAGTAACAGTGAGAGATAGCCGTATTACTGAAAAAATTAAACAAAATCCTTTAACAGTAGAAACCATGGATGCCATTGCTATTAAGCAAACTCCAGCAGCTAATTTTTACGAAGGTTTGGCTCACTTAAAAGGAGTTGATATTACATCGGCAAGTATTGGTTTTAAAATAATAAATACCCGTGGTTTTAACTCTACTTCTCCTGTTCGTTCGCTACAATTAATTGATGGAGTTGATAACCAATCGCCAGGTTTGAACTTTAGTTTAGGTAACTTTTTAGGCGCTTCTGAACTCGATATTCAAAAAGTAGATTTAGTAGTTGGTGCAAGTTCGGCTTATTATGGTCCAAATGCATTTAATGGTGTAATAAATATGCAAACCAAAAACCCGTTTTTATATCCGGGTTTAAGTGCGCAGATAAAAGTAGGCGAACGTAGTTTAACCGAAACTGCTATTCGTTGGGCTAAGGTTATCAAAAACAAAAAGGGTGATGATAAATTTGCCTATAAAATAAACTTGTTTTACATGCGTGCCAACGATTGGAATGCTACCAACATGAACACTACTTCTCAATCGCCAGTAGGCAATGGAAATCCAGGTGGATATGATGCTGTAAACCGTTATGGCGATGAATACACCAGCCGAATTTTTTATACGCCACTTGATTTGCCTTCGGCTGTAGGTAAAGGTTATTATTTAAGAAACGGTTATAACGAAAGCGATTTAGTAGATTACAATTCAAAGAATTTGAAAATTGGTGCAGCTGCACATTATAAAGTAACCAAAAATACAGAGCTTATTTACGGAACTAATTTTGGAACAGGAACTACAGTTTACCAAGGTGAAAATAGGTTCAGTTTACGTGATATTTTGTTTTTTCAAAACAAGTTAGAGCTTAAAAAAGAAAACAGGTTTTTTGTGAGGGTTTATGCCACCAATGAAGATGCTGGAAACAGTTACGATGCTTATAACACTGCATTGCTTTTGCAAAAAGCTGCTAAAAGCGATTTGGCTTGGGGTAAAGATTATAACTATGCATTAACTTCTACTTTGTCGCCAATAGTTGAAAAATGGTATCAAGATAATTATGGCGCAGGTGTAAGGCTTGACACTATTCCTGGTGCTAATAACAGACGATTAAATTTTATAGAAAATTATTGGAGAACTACCTTAGCCGATTCATTGGTAAAATACCACAACATAGCCCGCGATATTGCCAATGCTGGTGGTGTAGGAAGTAACTCAGCTTTGGATAGATTTGTGCCAGGCACTGCTCGTTTCGATTCGGCTTTTAAATCTATTACTACTTTAACCAATCAGCAAGGTGGTTCACGCTTTTTTGACCAATCGGCTTTATATCATGCAGCAGCTGAATATAAATTCAGTACACCAAGCTATAATATTGGAATTTTTGAAGCAAACAAAAAAAATATTGCAACCAAATTATATTCATATCCAGTTAAATATGTATCTTATATATTAAATGGTATTTCATCATTTACTAGTAGTTGGGATGCAACAGTTGGAGGAAATTATAGAATTTATGTACCGTTTTCACAAGGAACTATTTTTAAAGATGGAAAAGATGTTTTGTATGCAAAGGATTCATTAGGAAATATTTTAAAACAAAAAAGCGATGGAGCTGATTCAATTTTAAGCAATGCCAACCAAAGTTATAATCAAATTACCAATCAGGAAGTAGGCATGTATATTGGTTTTGAACGTAAGTTTTTGGATAATAAATTAAAGGTAAGCGTAACCAATAGAATGGATAAAAACCAAAACTTTAATTGGCTTTGGTCGCCTGCGGCAACAATGGTTTACACCAAAAATAAAAACGTTTTTCGCATGTCACTTTCATCGGCTATACGTAATCCAACTCTTACCGATCAATACTTTAATTTAAATGTAGGAAGAGCTACTTTATTGGGTAATTTAAATGGATTCAAAAACCTAATTGCCATTGATACTTTGATAGATATTTTTAACAACGGAAGATACAATTCTTCAGGTGTTGACAGACTTAAAGCTGCTTCGTTTGACATAGATGCCATTAGACCCGAAAGATGTAAATCGATAGAATTTGGTTATAGGGGAAATATTACCGAAAAACTATTTGTAGATGCCAGTTATTATTACAGTTGGTACACCGATTTTTTAGGTTTTAAAATAGGTGCTTCAGTAGTTTGGGATTCGTTAAACCCTAATCCTACTTCGGTAAATGCGTATAGAATTACCACCAATTCAAAAGACGAAGTAACTACACAAGGTTTTACCATTGGCTTGAATTATTATTATAAAAATTACTTAGGCTTTTCGGGAAATTATAGTTGGAATAAATTAGACAGAGGAAATAGTACAGACCCAATTATTCCTGCATTTAACACCCCAGAACACAAGTTTAACTTAGGCATAAATGGCCGCGATATTGAGTATTTTAAGAAAAAAGAAAAGTGGGGTTATGGTATCAATTATAAGTGGCAAGAAGGATTTTTGTTTGAAGGTTCGCCTCAATTTACAGGTGTTGTTAACTCTTATGGAATGTTAGATGTGCAATGGAATACCAGCATTTCAAAACTAAACGCAGTGTTTAAATTAGGTGCAAGCAATGCGTTAAATAATTTGGTTTATCAAGTTTATGGAGGTCCTTCTGTTGGCCGAATGGCTTATGCTTCCATCACTTTTGAATTGAACAAATGGAAATAAAAAATCAGCCTAGTGATTAATCTTGTTTTTATAAAATAAAATACTAGTATTGTGTTTCAAATTTATTTTAAACACATGAAAATCCCTAGTCATTTCCCAATTTGTTTTGTTATTATTTTGCTGGTTTTCTCTAATACTATTTTTGCTCAAAAACTGTATGTTTCCGTAAATGGAGGTTATAATTTTGCAGCTAATACAACCACAAATTATAGTTTTAATTATAATCAATATAATTCATCTGCAAATAAAGTGGAAGTTTCGTTAGGCAAAGGTTTCAATTTTGATGCAGCGATTGGTTATAAATTCAACAAAATAATTGGTGCTGAAATGGGTGTTTCGTATTTAATAGGCGAAACAACCACATGGAATTTTTCACTTTATACAAGTGGGGTCGGCATTAATTATATTTCTAGGAATTACTCTTCAACCATGTTTCGCTTTATACCAACCTTAGTTTTTTCTGGTGATTATAAAACCTTGAATCCTTATGTTAAAATTGGTGCTGTTATAGGTTCAGGCTCATTTTTAATAAATCAAACAGGAAAAGTAGACTCCATTATTTCAAGTTCAAGCACTCAAACAACAAAATATGATGGTGGTTTGGCAATAGGTGTGTATTGTGGTCTAGGTGCAACGTATAAAATTAACAAACACATTTCCATTTTAGCCGAAATAACCAATATAAACATGTCGTATGCAGCCGAAAAAAGCGAGCTAATTGAAAGTAAACTGAACGGTGTTGACCAACTTCCTGGAATGACCATTTCGCAAAAACAAGAGGAATTTGTTGATAGTTATTCATCGAGCTATAGTACCATTGAAAAACCGCGAAAAGGTTTAAAACAAAACATTTCGTTTAGTAGCATTGGCTTTAATATTGGAGCAAGATATAGTTTTTAATAAACCGAAAAATCTCAACTTATTTATGATGAAATCTGTTTTTTTACTGACTTGTTTTTTGCAAATATTTACCCAAAATACCTTTGCTCAAAACAAATATATTTCAATAAATACAGGTTATAATTTTGGAGTTTCTAGTACTTCTTTGTATTTCCAAACATCTACAAATGGAATAGATTATTCCAACAAAAAGCTCGATTTATCGTTAGGAAAAGGTGTTAATTTAGATTGTAATTTTGGCTATTTATTTAACAAATACTTAGCTGCGGAATTGGGTATTTCGTATTTATACGGAACTAACTCAACCGTTGAAGGTGTTTTAAACAATGGTTCTTCGGTGAATCGTTTTTCTAAAACTTATGCTTCGTCTGTTATAAAGCTTGTTCCCACTTTAGTTATTTCAGCAGGTTTGCCTAAAATAAATCCTTATGCCAAATTGGGTTTTATAATAGGTTCAGCTTCTTATAAGCTACTATCAGATGAAGAATTTGAGTATAAAAATGGCAGCAAACAATCGCTTTTAAGCACTACCAAATATGATGGAGGGATTGCCTTTGGTTTGAGTAATTCCATGGGAGTTTCTTATTTTTACAAAGAACATATTTGTTTTTTGTTCGAAATAAATGCTGTTAATTTATCGTATGCAGCCAGTAAAAGTCAAGTGCAAACTTTAGAATTAGATGGCAAAAGCCTTATGGGCGATAGAACCGTTTATGACAACCAAGTGGAATATTTTGATGACTACGTTTATAATTCCAGCAATCCAATAGATACCAATAAACCAAGAAAAGATTTGAAAGAAAATGTTTCATTTAACAGCCTAGGATTGAGTGTTGGAGCCAAATACCAATTTTAAAAAACTAACAAAACCCATTTAAACATGAAAACAAATATTTTCTCCTTTTTAGCAATCATTTTCATTATTTCAAGTTGCGCTACTACAGTTGGCGGCTCTTATTATTACGCCAATGTGCAAGTAAAAGGAAAACCATTGACAAAAATTTACTACAAAAATGCTTTGAAAGGAACTGGAACGGCTATGCTGAAAATAAAACGCAGCGAAGCCAATAATTTTGCAGTAACTTTAAAAGAAGATAGCTGCCAAGATCAAACATTTAATTACACATCCAGAACTTTTAGGGGATATGCATTTGTTGCAACTGCTTTTACCGGAGTTGGTGCCATAACCGATTTGCTTTCAGGAGCAGTTTGGAAACCCGATGTTTCGGAAAAAGGAATAAGCCAAGAAAACTATAAAATATTTAGTTATGCCATTGATTATATTGGCTGTCCGGCAAGTGTTAAAGACTACAAAACAACCAATAAATCTTTTGATTTAATTTACTTGAAAAATGGCAATATTTTAACTGGTTTAATTTTAGAAGAATCGGATTTCAGTTATAAATTTAAACCTAAAGATGGTGAAATTACTTTTATTAAAAAAGCAGATGTTACTAGAACCATGAAGACAACTGAAAATTAAAAAATTGGTTTCTATTCAGCTATTTTAAGCCACAGATTCACAGATTAGATTTCACAGATTTGTAATTTTTTATTTCACCTTCAAGAAATGAAAAATCTGTGAATCTGTGGCAATAAAGAATTAGGTATTACTGAACGGAGGCTGAGTAATTGCAATAATTATTTTTCCTTATTTATTTTTAGCTAAAAAATCCTCTTTTGCTTGCTCAAATTCGTAAATAATACTGTTCCGTTCTGATATTAAATGATCAATTAAAGTTCGTTTGTTTTTGAACAAATTATTGAAGAACAAATTTGAACGATAATCTGTGAATTTATGCCAATAATAATAGGCAAAAAACCCAGTAACAGGAAGGCTTAACGCATAAATAAGTGTAAGCAAGTTATTTTGTGAAAAATGTTTGAAAAATGATATTTGCAAACTATAAAAAACTATAAAAGTAAACATGCCTAATACCATTCCAATGGCACCTTTGTAATCTTTGCTTTTAACTAATCTTACTGCCACAAAACCCGGAATTTCAAAAGGCAAAAAATTATTAATTAAACCAAATAAATACAACGGAAAACCTAAAATTAACAACAAAAAGCTTTTGGCATTTTCAACAAAAACAGTTGATTTATTTTGCTCAATAGTTGAATTATTTAACTGCAATTTGCTTAAATTATTCAAGTAAATTTTTATTCTTAACTGCATTGTTTCCACAAATTGCGGTTCGTTTTTCAAATAATAATTTACCGCTTTCACTATGTTTTTAGTAATAGAAAACTCGGCTTCCAAATCGTTTTGGTCAACACCTCTTTTTTCTTTTAACTGTTGCATGTAAAGCGTTTCAATATCCTTTACCAGCTCATCGGTTTTAGCATCGTTTATCGAAATAACTACTTCTTCTAATTGTTGGGTAATGGTTTCGGTTAATTCCTTAATGGTTTTGGTTTTGTCGGCCTTAAATTTTTCAGCATAATTAGCTATTTCTATTGGCTCATGAATATTAATGTATAAGTCTTTATTGAATTTATGTTGGTCTGCATAATTCAAACCAATATTTATAATTTTTACGCCTAATTTAAAATCATTTCTTCCCTCTGTACCTAGTGCAATATGCGATGCGCCACCTTTTATGGGTTTCAGTTTACGCTCGGTAACACTTACACCTTCAGGAAAAATAAGAATTACACCATCGTTTTCTAAATGCTCGTAACATTTCCTGAAAGTATCGGCATTTTTATTTAATTCAGTTGGATCATCTTGTTTGCGGTAAACAGGAATAATGTTCATGTTTGATAAAAACCATTTTGCAAAAGCTCCTTTAAACATTTCGCCTTTACCCAAAAAATAAACTTTTCGGTTTATAACGCTTGCCAAAACTATTGGATCCATAAACGTACTTGGATGATTTGCCAATAAAACTAACGGCCCTTTTTTAGGAACAAAATCAGCATTGCTTATAGTAATAGAACGGAAAAACACCCGAATAGTTCCTTTTAAAAGCAGCTTTATTAATTGATAAATCATGATACAATAATGGAGTTTTTTTCAATTTAAAACGTAGCAAAAAAAAAAGCTGTCTCAAAAGGACAGCTTCTTTAATTATTGTCACATAGAGCGAATCCCGATAGCTATCAGTAGAGATGTTCTAAAAACGTGACCATTACGTTCTCGTCCGATAGCTATCGGACTACGCTCGAACTGACGAGCTTTTTGAAGCTTTTGAGACAGTCTCTTTTTTATTTCATAAACTAACTTACTGTTGTATCGTCATTGTCTTTTTTTCTTTTAAAAAATTTAAGAAATGCTCCTCCAGCCCCAACAACTGCTAAAGCAATAAGCTTCCAAAACTTTAAAATAACTGCAAAGAAACCAACTTTGGCTAAAATTTTTCCAGCTACTAAACCACCAATAGTCCATGCAGCAACATTGTCAACGTCAGGATTGAAGTTTGCATACTTATCGCCTTCGTTAAAATCAATACTAGTAATTACCTTATCAATACTCGCTTTTACTTCATTCATTTCGGGTAGCGAAGCAATTGCATTTAACATATAAACACCTTTTCTGCCCAAAACCCTCAAGTTATAATTTAGTGTGCTTAAGCTGTCATCTCCAAATTTAAGTTCTTTGGCCCAATGTAAAACCTTTTTGTTTTTATCGTAAAATGGAGTGGAAGCCCAACCAATAAATTTAATAGGTTGGTATCCATCTTTTATGCGTTGAGGATTTTCATCATCAAATTCTTTTTGCTGTTCTTTTAATAAATCGTCATAGTTTATATCGTCTGCATCGTCATCTTTTACATAACCCATCGGATCAAAATAAATGGTATAAGCCCAGCCATTTGACTCTAAAACACTTCTGTTCTCTGGCACCAACATTCCTAACACAGAGCTATCGGCAGGATTTCCCCATAATTCAGTAAGTACATAAATACTTTGTTCCTTATTTAAATACCTAAAACCAAACGGAACTGTTAATTTTGCGTTACCTTCTTGTAAATCAATAACACCAGTTTTATAATCAAATGATTGTTCTATTTGGTCGTTCCAAATTTGTGTACTGTCTATTTCTTGAGCCTGAATAGTGAAGGAAATTAGTAGGAAAGCTAAAGTTAAAAACAAAAACTTAGTTCCATTGGTAAAGTAGTTTTTTATCATATATTTTATTTTAGTGTGCTGCAATAAAATAAAAAGTGTTTTAAAACAAAAACCAATCCTGTTTTATGACAAAACAAAACCAAAATTTGATGATGGGTAATACCTTAAAATAAATTACTTTTGTAGCTACATTTTATAAAAAAGGATTTATTTTATTCATGCAAGCATATTTAATTAAAAATTTAAAAGATTACGAAGGTCAACAAGTTACATTACAAGGTTGGGCAAGTAACAGAAGAGATAGCAAAGGAATTTATTTTATCATTTTACGTGACGGAACAGGTTGGTGTCAGTGTGTGGTAAGTGCCGAAAGTGTAAGCGAAGAAGTATTTAACGAATGCAAAAAAATTACCATTGAAACTTCCATCATTATTACTGGAACAGTTACCAAAGATGAAAAACAAATGGGTGGTTTTGAAGTTCAAGCCACCGATGTTCAAATTATAACTGTAGCCGATGAATACCCTGTTTCTAAAAAAGAACATGGTGTTGATTTTTTAATGGATAATCGCCATTTATGGCTGCGCAGCCAACGCCAATGGGCGATTATGAAAATTAGAAATCAAATCATTTTTTCTATTCATCAGTTTTTCCAAAAAGAAGGTTTTATTCAAATGGATGCGCCTTTATTTACCGGAAATGCATGTGAGGGAACCAGTAATTTATTTGAAACAGATTTTTATGGCGATACCGCTTATTTAAGTCAAAGCGGCCAGTTATATGGCGAAGCAATGGCTTTTGCAATGGGGAAAATTTATACTTTTGGACCTACTTTTAGAGCCGAAAAATCGAAAACGCGCAGGCATTTATCAGAGTTTTGGATGATAGAACCTGAAATGGTTTTCTTTGA
>JBMOGB010000136.1:0-10304 GCA_049318585.1 Bacteroidia bacterium
TAATGAACGAATCGTTGAAAAACGATTTCAATTGTCCTAAACCAAAAATAGCTGTTTTAGGTTTAAATCCTCATGCTGGCGATAATGGATTGATAGGAAATGAAGAAAAATCAATTATAATTCCTGCAGTTACCGCAGCACAAGCAGATGGTATTATGGCTTTTGGTCCTTATCCTTCCGATGGTTTTTTTGGATCGAAACAATACGAAAAGTTTGATGGAGTTTTAGCCATGTACCACGATCAAGGATTGATACCTTTTAAGTCGTTTGCTTTTGCCGATGGAGTTAATTATACCGCAGGATTAAAAATGGTAAGAACTTCGCCCGACCACGGAACTGCTTACGATATAGCAGGAAAAAATAAAGCTGATGAAAGCAGTATGAGAAATGCACTTTACCTTGCTTTAGATATTATAGCCCGAAGAACTGACAACGCCATTTTAAAAGCAAACCCATTGGCTTTTCAACAATTTAAACGCGAACGTTTTAGGATGGATTTTTAATATTTTTAAAACAATAATACATGACAACTGTTCTTTTATAAAGAGAATAATAAGTTCATATTGCAACATATTTAAAACACAAATGACGAAAATAAAATTTGACAACAAAAACCCAGAATTCTTCAATATTTTAAAGGATAGAGTTCAAAGTTATTTTGAAACAAAACAAATTAAACAAACAGGAAATTATAAGTTGTTTACCAAAACTGCAATCTTGTTTGCTATTCTAATTGCTTGTTATACTATTCTAGTATTTTTTACTCCGCAATCTGTTTTATTAAGCGTTGTTGTTTGTATTATTTTAGGTATAAATCTAGCTTCTATTGGTTTTAACGTAATGCACGATGGTGCTCACGGAAGTTATTCAACCAAAAAATGGGTTAATGAAGCCATGAGTCTTTCACTTAATGTAATGGGTGGAAGCAGTTATTTATGGAAACAAAAACACAATATTAACCACCATTCATATACCAATATTGAAGGAATGGATGACGATATTGATATTAAACCTTTTATTAGAGTTCACCCTGATCAAGATGGAAAATGGTTTCACCGTTTTCAACATATTTATGGTTTATTATTATATGGTTTAACTTATTTATTCTGGGTGTTTTTCAACGATTTTAAAAAGTATTTTGTAGGAAAAATATCTGATTATACTCCAATGAGAAAAATGAATACGAAAGAACATATTATATTTTGGACTACAAAAGTTGGATATGTTTTATTGTTTTTAGTTTTACCTTTTTTCTTTGCTGGTGTAGTACCAACATTAGTGGGTTATTCAATAGTGGTTTTTGTAACTGGGTTTGTTATTTCAGTTGTATTCCAATTGGCACATATTGTAGAAGACATGCCTTTTATTGATTCAAACGGAACTTCACTAAAAATTGAATCAGAATGGGCAATTCACCAAATTCATACTACTGCTGACTTTGCAACAAAAAGCAAAAGCATGACTTGGTTTATGGGTGGATTAAATTTTCAGGTAGAACATCATTTATTCCCAAAAATTAGCCATATTCATTACCCACAAATACATAAAATAGTAAAGCAAGCTTGTAAAGAATTTGGAGTTAAATACCGTGAATTTCCTACTGTAGCAAGTGCATTACATTCACATATTTTACATTTAAAAGCAATGGGAACTGCTTAGTTTTTTAAAGCAATTACAACTTTTATAATTCAAAAGCCACTAGCATAAACTAGTGGCTTTTTGGTTTTTAAGACAAGGCCATTTCATTTAAAACAAAGCTCTTTTGCAAACAATAATCTTTCAAATTTTGCTTAAAATAACTTGAACTAATAAATATATTTGCTAGACACTAATAAATAGAAATACAGAATAATGAATCGATATTTTATAATTCAAAACTGCGAAAAGTCTAAAATATTAAGGTTTTCGAAACGAATTTTAGTGATGCTTCTTATACTTTCATCATGTACTGAAATAAAAAAAAACTCAAATGAAACCAAGAATATTTCAGATTTTTACTTAAGAAAAATTGATAGTTTAGAAACTATCATTTTATATAATGAAGCCAATTTAGAACGTTATTATAAAATTGATAGTTTAAAAAACAGAGCACTCAAATTTGGCGATACCAGCGCCTATTATCAGCTATCTGGATTTTATTTGTTTAATATAGATAAACCTGAAAACTTGTTTTTGATATCGTACCAAATGGCTACAAAATATCATTATAGTAAGGCGTATTTCGATATATTCTTTATTTTATATTCAAATAAAGGAAGAAAAGTACTAGATACTTGTTCCTATAATATGGCAATGTTTTATTTGTTATTGGCTTATGAAAACGAATATTATGAATCCATGCATTTTGTGAAGGAAATTTTTGGAAATAATAATATCCCAAATTCTAGCAGTTATAAAAAAACGTTTTGTTATTGATTAAATATTGAAATCAAATAGTGTGAATTCTAAAAGCCATTGAATGCAAAGAAAAATTTGTAGTATTAAGTATGAGCAAGAGAATCACTCAAGGCTAATATAATCAATAATTTTGACTGTAATATCGATTAGAATATTTTATCAAATAAGTTGAATTCATGACTTGAATTCACCCAAAATTTTGAATTATATTTATTCCAATAAAAAAGAGGCTGTCTCAAAAGACAGCCTCAATAGGTATTGTCAAATTGAGCGGAGTCGAAATGTTTTAAAAACGTGATCATTACGTTCTCGACTACGCTCGAACTGACGAGCTTTTTGAAGCTTTTGAGACAGCCTCTTTTTTTGTGTTAATTTTTAAATATTATAAAGTTCCAGCTACTGCTTTTTGAACTAAATCTGCCGCTTCTTTTAAAACTATTGCAGAATATACTTTTAAGCCACTTTCGTCAATTAATAATTTAGCAGCTTCGGCATTTGTTCCTTGTAAACGAACAATGATTGGAACTGGAATGTTACCAATCGATTTATAAGCATCAACAACACCTTGAGCTACTCTATCGCAACGAACTATACCACCAAAAATATTGATCAAAATAGCTTTTACGTTAGGATCTTTTAAAATAATACGGAAACCAGCTTCTACAGTTGTGGCATTAGCACTTCCACCTACATCTAAAAAGTTTGCAGGATCGCCACCACTTAATTTAATAATATCCATAGTAGCCATTGCTAATCCAGCACCATTAACCATGCAACCAACGTTTCCATCAAGTTTCACATAGTTCAAATCATGTTTTTTAGCTTCTACTTCTGTAGGATCTTCTTCAGCAGTGTCGCGCATTGCTGCGTAATCAGCATGGCGGTATAAAGCGTTATCATCAATATCTACTTTTCCATCTACTGCAATTATTTTGTTATCGCTGGTTTTTAAAACAGGATTTATTTCAAACATTGCAGCATCGGAACTTGAATAAGCTTTGTATAAAGCAGTAACAAATTTCACCATTTGTTTAAATGCCTCACCTTCGCAGCCTAAAGTAAAAGCAATTTTACGAGCTTGAAAAGCTTGCAAACCAACTTTAGGATCTATGGTTTCTTTATGAATTAAATGAGGAGTATGTTCAGCTACATGCTCTATGTCCATACCACCTTCTGTGCTATAAACAATAATATTTTTGCTTTGACCTCTATCTAACATTACACTCATGTAATATTCTTTTGGTTCGCTATCGCCTGGATAATATACATCTTGCGCAACTAAAACTTTACTTACCAATTTACCTTTTGGTCCAGTTTGAATAGTAACCAAAGTACCACCAATTAAATTACTAGTAATTTCTTTGGCTTTATCGGCATTTTTAGCAACAGCAACACCTCTTTGCTCCGAACCAATAATGCTTCCTTTACCACGTCCGCCTGCATGTATTTGTGCTTTAACAACTACCCAATCGCTTCCGTATTGTTCTTTTAATTTAAGTGCAGCCGTGTATGCTTCATCGGCAGTTTCAGCAACTATGCCTTCTTGCACAGCAACTCCAAACGATTTTAAAATTTGTTTGGCTTGGTATTCGTGTATATTCATTTTTATTTTAAATGAGGGTTGTTTAATGGGTACGAAAATAGCAGTTATACTTAATTACACAATTAAAATATTTAGCATATTTTGTGTTAAATATTAGCTTTTTAAAGTAAAAAGCCATTCGTTTTAAAAACGAATGGCTTTTTTTGAATTTTATATTTGTAATTTGTTACAAAGAGTTTGCGTTGTTTGCAACGAAACTATCTAATTGCACCTTGGAATAATGGGTTGCTAAACATTTTAGCAAATTCCATATCGCTTTTAGCCATGTTTCTTACTTCGCTATTAGCACCAATTGCTTTAATTAAATTAGCAGCTACATCGTCAGCATTACTTGTACGGGCAGCAGCTACAGCTCTTAAATAGTAATGATTCCATTTTAAGTCATCAGGATTTAAACCATCAATTGTAGCTTTACAACCAGCAGCATTTCCGTTTAATAATTGAGCTAAAGCAGTATTGAAATCGTTTATTTTGCTTTTTGTAAATGAAGAAACAGCTTCAGCATAATTACCATTTTTAACTGCTAATATACCTAAATTGTAACTTACGTCTGCACCTTTAGTACCAGCCATGTTATAATATTTAACAGCTTCAGCATAGTTTCCTGTTAATTTATAAACTACACCATAATTTGCCAATAAAGTTGGATTTTCTGGACTTAAAACTAACGCTTTATCTAAATTTGTTTTAGCAGCATCAAAATTATTTTGTTGAATATTTGAAACAGCTAAATTATTGTAACTTCTCCAATCATCGCCTTGAACAGCATTGTAAGCAGTTAAAATATCTTGTTTTTTTGCAACATCTGTAGTAATTACTGCTAAATGAAACAATTCTTTTGGAGTTAACTTATCATACATTCCGTAAAAATTTTGTAATTCAGCATCAGTTTTCATAGGGCTTGCACCTTTTATTACTAATTCCGATTTACGTAAGCTTGGCAATACGCTAGTTTTAGCTTTTTCCCAAACTTTAGGGAAATTACGTCTTAATAAACCTTCTCTTTCCTCATCACTAATTCCTTTGTTTCTTACTATTTCTAGAATTGCATCTTTTTCTTTAAAGTCGCTTGAAACAATTGCTTTTTCAAAACCTAACCAGTCTTCAGCACTGCTGTAACCGCGTGTAAAGTTTTCATCGTTAACTTCAGAAAAGCCTAATTTTTTCAATTCTTTTTTGAAAAAATTGAAAGTTGACTCTTCTCTTCCTTTCGATAAATTGGTGTTTCTATCTAATTCGCCATCAGGTGAAGCATAAGCATTGATTGCAATTCCACGCGCTACAAAATTAGTATCAGCTTTTAATAATTTACCTAAAGCCTTTATTTGTTCTTTGTTGCTTAAATTTTTACCTGCCGAAAAACTAGGATTGAATTTATCGTTATCTAAAGGGAAATAAATATTGATAGATTTGTTTACTAATTCTACTTTGTAATCATCGCTAGTAAAAATTGTTTGATCACTATTGTTTAACAATAAAGGTGTAACAATTGTTCCTTCAGCTATAGCACCAACAGTTATAGGAACTTCAACACCTAATGCGGTGAATTTAGGCATTAACTGAGCACGTTTCATACTTGGAGAGTATGAAATTTTTGTGTTGTATGAAACTTTACCACCTAATTTAGTGTCAACTGTTTCATCTGCACTACCTTTAGCTTTTGTACCTTTAATTGTAGTTTCTTTTAAGTTGATAACTGTTCCATCTTCACATTTTAAATAAGGAGAAAAAGTAACAATTGTTTTTGGATTAATTGATTTTGCAGGTACATTTGCATTGATAGTAATTTCAACACTGTCGCCTTTTAATTCCAAAGGATTTGGAGTAACAGTGTAATTGTTTTTTGTAAAGTTGTTTTTTACACTACATGCAGCTATTAGGCTAATGCAAGAAGCAGTAAAAATAACTTGTTTCATATGTCTCATATTATTTTATAGTTTTGTAGCCGCAATTATAATTATTTTCGTTCAAAATAACCCAATTAAAATATTTATGTATTTAGTTAAAATAAAAGGAGTTGCAAAAATTCCAGATTATTTACAAATAAGAGATAATAACTTTACACTTATTTGTTATACCAGAACAGATAGGCCTGAAAAGGCACTAGAGAAGTGCGGACTAGGTTTAAAAATTGAAAAAATAAAAGACCTAATGAACCAAGTTCCATTTGGTCAAGTAACACCTTTTGAATTTTAAATAAATTATCTCATAAAAAAAATTGTCGAAAATGAACAAATCTGTAATTATTAAACTAAACAATATAAGCGTTTTTCAACAAAACACCTTAATTCTTTCCAATGTAAATCTTGAAATATTATCTTCAGAATTTATATATTTAATTGGTCAAACTGGAAGTGGGAAATCTACTTTACTTAAAACTTTATATGCCGAATTAGCTTTAAACAAAGGTGAAGGTAAAGTTGGAGAGTATAATTTACACGTACTTAAACCAAAAGAAGTACCCTATTTACGCAGAAAAATTGGAATTGTTTTTCAAGATTTTCAATTGCTTACCGATAGAAGTGTGTATGAAAATTTATATTTTGTATTACAAGCTACTGATTGGAAAAATAAAGCAGAAATGGATTCTAGAATAAATGATGTTTTGGAAATGGTGGGCTTAGATACCAAAAGTTTTAAAATGCCTTTTGAATTAAGCGGTGGCGAACAACAACGATTAGTAATTGCTAGGGCATTATTAAACAAACCATCCGTAATTTTAGCCGATGAGCCAACTGGAAACCTGGACCCGGAAACTAGCAATGGAATAATGGAACTGTTACATAAAATTGCAAAAAGTGGAACAGCTATTTTAATGGCAACCCACGATTATAGATTGATAACCAAATTTCCTGGAAGAATTATAAAATGTGAAAAAGGTTCAATTAACGAGTTGGCAATGTTGGAAGCTAAAATTATGGGCAACTAGTTTTAGGCAACTGGCTTCTGGCAGCCAGCAATTTTTTTATTTCTAATGATAACTTTAATCAAAATATTTGACTAGAAGCTAGGTGCTAGAAGCCAGCAGCAAAATATGGAATTAAACTTTAAAAAATACGGTAATTCGCCTGAAACCTTAATTATTATTCATGGGTTTTTAGGTTCGCTCGATAATTGGCACACATTGGCAACTGAATTTGGTAAACACTTTTCAGTTTATACCATCGATATGCGAAATCATGGAAAATCGCCACATTCCGATCATCACAATATTGAATTAATGGTAAATGATTTAGTGCTTTTCATGGATAAACATCAAATTCAATCAGCTAATATTTTAGGACATAGTATGGGAGGAAAAGTAGCCATGCAATTTGCTTTTGATTATCCCGATAAAGTTGAAAAATTAATTGTTGCCGATATTGCACCGAGGCAATACAAACGTGGTCACGACTTAGTTTTTGAAGCTTTAAATGCTGTAAAATTCGACAAAATTACTAAACGAAAAGATGCCGAAGACATGATGTTTCATTTGGTTCCAGATTTTGGTACGCGTCAGTTTTTATTGAAAAACCTTACTCAAAATTCAAGTGGTGGTTATAATTGGCGAGTAAATTTACCCGTTTTAGAAAAAGAATACGATGAAATTACTAGGCCAATTATTTATAATGGGGTGTTTTTAAAACCAACATTGTTTTTACGTGGCTCACTTTCATTGTATATTCAACCAAAAGATGAGATGGAGATTCTAGAAAATTTTGTAAATGCTCAGATTGAAACCATAGAAGGAGCTGGACATTGGCTTCATGCCGAAAAGCCAAAGGAATTTTACGAATTGGTTTTTTCCTTTTTGAATAAAAACTAGTTTCTCGTAATTTTTTATCAATAATTAAAGAATTTAGAGCAAGTAAGATAGTAAATTTGAATTGATTTTTAAAATTGTAAAATTGATTTTTAGCTACTTAAACAAAAAAGCAGAAAAAAAAGTGATTAGCATTTGTAAAACTTGATAGTTTTTATACTTTTGCACTCCCTAAACAATGCGAAAGTAGCTCAGTTGGTAGAGCGCAACCTTGCCAAGGTTGAGGTCGCGAGTTCGAGCCTCGTCTTTCGCTCCATTATTAATTCACTTTTCTTTTATTAGAAAAATAGTTAGTAGGCCCGGGTGGTGGAATTGGTAGACACGCAGGACTTAAAATCCTGTATCCTTTAAAGATGTGCGGGTTCAAGTCCCGCCCCGGGTACATTACAAAAGCCTGAAAACAATTTTGTTTTCAGGCTTTTTTGTTTTAAAAAAGTGTAAAGTAACAGTTTAGTAATAGCAATCTTATCATTTCAAACTTCTTGCTTTCTAACTTAAGTTTTACCAGTTTTAAAACAAACTGCTTTTTTCTAAATCTGTAACCCAATCGCTAATTTCATAGCTAAACCACTCATTAAATAGTTTAAAATCTAGCTTTTGGGGCCAATCGTTCTCGTCAGTCCAAATCCCTTCTAATTCTAACTCAAAAATTGCTTTGTAATGTTTTTTTATCAATTTTTCTGGGTCATCAAAATCAACTTTTGTCAGGTAGGTTTTTGATTGACCAAGCATATTTTCGTGCAAAAAGTTTTCAGACGATAATTTATTACTCCAATCTACAAATGCTTTTTTGTACGAAATGGTAATTGCACTTCTTTCTAAAATTCTCATATTTTTTTTATCCGTTTATTTTTATTTTTTATTCAAATTATAGTTGTAATCCAAATGGGTTTAGGTCTATAAAAAAATCATCTAAATAGTTATTCAGTGTTGGTGTTTATTGAACTACAAAATAAAGGTGCATTTTAGTTGTTTTATAAATAAATATTCTAATTTTTTTTTAGAATTCGGTTTACCTTGTGCGTTAATTTTAAACCTAAAATTCTTATTAGAAAATCTATTACGAGTCAAATCTACTTCAAATCAGTGTTTCCTTAAATTTGAAAAACTTAGCGCTGTTATGATTTTCAAATTTAAGGAACTGATTTTATGTAATTTAACTCTCATAACAAAGTTCTAATGCGTATTCTGGGTAATTGGTTTTTTATAATAAAAAGGTTTTATTTTGTTTGAAGGTGATTTTTATATATAATGTTCATTTGATGTACAACTTTTGGTGTATAATTAAATTAACTATTAGAAAGTTGAATTTTTTGTAATTAATTAATTACAATTTTTTGATGAATTGTTTGGTTGTTTTGAGTAATCGTTAAAATATAAATTCCAGCTTCAAAACTACTCGTTTCTATTACTGTTTTAGTATTCACAGTTTCATAAAAAACCTCTACTCCTATTTTATTTACCAAACTAATTTGAGCATTATTTTTTAAGTTGTTCAACACTATATTTTCACCCATTTTTACCGGATTTGGATAAACAGAAATAGCTAACTTTTCATTTTCTAAAACAGTAGTTTGATATAATTGATTGATGACACCAACAGCATCTAAATCGAAGCCACTAGCCGCAAAAGGAGTTGGCCAAGGATCAATAATTTTTCTTCCGTCTTTGTCTCGTGCAGGATATTGTGCATCTTTATTTCCAACTACATCTATTAATTTTACATGCGTAATTTTATTGATATTTATAGACGATAAAGCAGCAAAAATGTTTAAGTCGAAAGGTGTTCCGTAACCACTAATGTATTTACCAGCCAAACCATCCACCAATGTAGCATTACTCCCATCAAAATTTCCTTTTTGAATTGTTGTATCAATGAATGATGTTGATGGGAAACGAACATAATGAACGCCATCACTACTTATTTCCACAAATGCCAATTCCATGTGAGATGTTGATTGAGCATTTCCCAATGTAAAACCATTTTCAAACACACAAAAATCGGGACCTTCTTTGTTACTTATCGGATTATCGAATTGGAGAATGGCAATGCCTGAATCGCCCAAACTAATTACAGAGCCATCGGCTTTTAAAGTCCCATAATATTCACTTCCTACTGTTGCTTTTCCAAGAGTAGTATCCAAATAATTTTGCCAACCTCTGGTTACATTACAAATAGTAGCCCAGCCTTTAATAATGCTGCTATCGCGGTTAATGGCTTTTGTACTTCCAAACAAAACTTGAGGATCAAATTGTGCATACGAAAACTTGCAAAAAAGCAAGGTTATTAGGAGTAATTTATGTTTCATATTTTTGGTTTTTTCTATAATTATAAATCGTTTCGACAAGCTCAACGACCACGGACACTGAGCTTGTCGAAGTGCTTATTATTTACTAAACGAAAAGCAATTTCATACTTTATCATTCAAACTTTGTTTATTGTTTCACAAACTTACTATTCAAAATGCCATTTTCAGTCGCTATTTGAACAATATAAATTCC
>JBMOGB010000137.1:0-10277 GCA_049318585.1 Bacteroidia bacterium
AACGCAAGTCACTTTTGGTAAGAGCGGCATTATCAAACAATAATGAATAAGGTGGCGTAAGTTGTAACGATAATGAAATATTAGAACCCGTTCTTGGGTAAATTACTTGATCGGTAGAGTTTCGACCTAAAACTACTTTAAAACTTATATTGTTTGAAACACCAGCCCCAATTGATGAAATATAGGGCAATCCAGTTTTACTGTATTTATGGTCGTATTGCTGAAAACTACCTGAATATTGTAACACAAAATAATCATCAGGCCATTTTAAACGCTTACCCAAACCAACAGTTAAGCCTGAAGTAAATAAACCGGTGCTTAAATCATTTTCACTTGCGTAACCATTCGTTTGTCGAGAATGAAAAATAGAAACACTTAAAGCATTTGGTCTTTTTCCACCTAACCAAGGTTCGGTAAATGATGCGGAATAAGATTGATAATAAGTTCCATTGGTTTGCGCTCTTAATGAAATTCTTTGGCCATCGCCACTTGGAATTGGATTCCAAGCACTTGCTTTAACTGCTTTTCGAGCCGAAAAATTATTAATTGTTAAACCTAATGTTCCTATAATCATTCCTGCACCCCAGCCGCCCGATAATTCTATTTGATCATTGGCACGTTCTTCTACTTTATATTCAATATCTACTGTTCCTGTAGCTGGATTTGGAACCGGATTTACGCCTAAAGCTTCTGGGTTAAAATAACCTATTTGACTTAATTCACGCAAACTTCTAGTAATATCACTACGGCTAAATAACTGGCCTGGTTTTGTTCTTAACTCACGTAAAATAACATGGTCGCTGGTTTTAGTATTTCCTTTTACAGTAACTTTATTTATTCTGGCTTGTTCGCCTTCGCTTATTCTAATTTCTAAATCTATGCTATCGTTTTCAATTAAAACTTCTACAGGTTCTATTCTAAAAAACAAATAACCATCGTCCATGTAAAGTGTACTAATATCCAATCCCTGCTGACTCATGTTTAATCGTTGATCAAGCAAAGTTTGGTCGTAAATATCACCTCTTTTTACATTTAAAATTCTGTGTAAATCTTCATCTTTATATTTTGAATTACCAATAAATTTGATGTTTCTAAAATAGTATTTCAAACCTTCGTTTAAAACCAATTTGATATTTACATTTTGGTTTTTTCCTCTCCAAACAGAATCTGAAACAATTTGTACATCACGGTAACCCATGCTCAAATATTTTTCTACAATTTTCTTTTTGTCTTCCGTAAAATTGTCATCAATAAATTTCGATTTTGCAAACAATCTACGTTTCCATTTGGTGTCTTTCATTTGCGCTCTCACTTGCTTATCGCTTAAAGCTTCATTTCCTAAAATAATAATGTCATCAATTTTTATTTTAGGACCAGGAGTAACAAATATTTTTAATTTATTGGTGTTTTTTACACCATTATAATCGGTTAGTTCAAATTTTACTTTTGTGTCTGAACGACCTTTATCGGCAAAGAATTTTTTGATCTCTCTTTCAATAGTAACCAGCAAATTTTGATTTATAATTTGGCCCGCTTTTATAGTCAATTCATTGCTAATATCTTCGGCTTTTCCTTTTCTTACTCCTAAAATACTAAAAGTAGATAAACGTGGCTTTTCTTTTAAAACAAGTTCTAACCAAATTTTATCATCTTCTATTTTCTGAACCCTAATTTTCACATCATCAAATAATTTTTGCTTCCAAAGCGAGGTAATAGCTTTAGTAACATCATCCGATGGAATTTTAATTTTCTGTCCTACAGTAATGCCCGAAATAATTTGAATTACACTTTTATCGTAATAACTAGTACCTAAAACTTCATAGCCTGCAACTATATACGTTTTTGCTGAACTATAATCTATGGTTGCATAATTACTAGGACTTATACTATCGGTTTGTGAAAAACTTACTTTAGTAAAAGTAAAAATAATAAATGCAAAAATTGCAATTTTTTTTATCATTTGTTTATAACGAAATAAGTGATGTTTAGTTACTTTGAAAGCCAATTTGATTAACAAAGCAGCAATAAAACACACCCCCTTTTTCTTTTTTTAGTTTGAATTTAATTGTTCCGATGTTTTGCCAAATCTGCGTTCTCTTTGCTGATAATCTAAAATTGCTTCATATAAATCTTCTTTCGAAAAATCAGGCCAAAGCTTAGGGGTAAAATATAGCTCGGCATAAGCTAATTCCCATAGTAAAAAATTACTGATTCTTTGTTCCCCACTAGTTCTAATCATTAATTCTGGATGAGGCATTCCTTTAGTTGATAAATGTTTATCTATTAATTGGTCATTTATTTCATCTACAGTTATCTCATTATTTTTTACTTGCGTTGCAATGCTTTTTATGGCATTTACCATGTCCCATTTAGCACTATAACTTAACGCCAAAACCATTGTCAATCCATTGTTATCTTTAGTTGCATCTATGGTTTCTTGTAATTGAATTTGGCATTTGGCTGGCAAATCGTTCACATTGCCAATTGATGCTAATTTGATATTATTTTTTTGAAGAGTTGGTGTTTCTTTTCTAATTGTATCTACTAATAATTCCATTAAAGCATCCACTTCTTTTTTTGGTCTGCTCCAGTTTTCAGTACTAAAAGCATAAAGTGTAATAAATTTTATACCAATTTCAGCAGCAGCTTCTGCGGTTTCTTTAACAGCCGTTACTCCATTATGATGTCCAAAAATTCTGAATTTACCAAAACCTTTTGCCCATCTGCCATTGCCATCCATAATTATAGCAACATGTTTTGGTAATTTATTTTTATCTATTTGATCTTTTTTCGACATATATTGATTTTAGCAAAATCGGACGAAAATAATAAAATTGTTTGAATCAAAAAGCAGAAAAAAACATTAATCATTTTGAATAGTTTAAACGATTAATCTCAAAAATAAGTTTCAGAAAAAAAATAAACTATAAATAAAAACACAAATAGCTGTAAACAAGAGTTTACAGCTATTTTAAAACAATATATTTCTAATTTTTTTTATTCCATTCCTCTAAATAAAGGAGCAGTTCCCCAAGGAATTTTTGATAAAATTAATAGTAAACCTAAACCATAATAAATTAAACTTCTCATGTGTTTACTTGAATCTTCATATGCTTTTTTGCTTACAATGCGACCAAATTGTATGAAAAACACTGCAATAATATTAATTAATGGATGTTCTATTACCATTGATCTTAAAACTGAATTTTTCATAAATACCGATGCGCCTTGAGACAAAGCATTTTGAACATAAGGACTAATAAACCAAAGAATTAAACCTAATAACAACATGGTATGTGTTAGTGCAACCAAAACCGTAGCTGCTGTATTGTCTTCTTTTCCAAATGGTTTATTATTTATTTTTCCATTTATTGAACGAATAATTGCATACAATGCTGCAAATAAAAATGCCCAACGTAACCAACTGTGTACTAAAAGTAATGTTGTATATCCCATAATTATTTTATTTTTTTGGCAAATATAACATACTAATCAAATTATTTGTAAGGGTAAAATTATGTTTATTCACTTTTTTTGAAAATTGTATGCAATAATTCAATTCATTTGCGTTTAATTTGTTTTTGTGTTAGCAGGATATTGGCATCAAATACCATTTGTTAGAATTGTTATCCCAATTACAATTGGGATTGGTATAAACATGTTTTTTCCTTTTCCAATTACAACAATTTCAATACTTTTATCTCTTTCAATTATTGCATTATTCATTATTTGGAAAGTTTTTCATTACCAATTTCAAAATTATATTTTCGGAATTTCAATTAATCTTGTATTCTTTTTCAGTGGAATTGCATTACATACAAGCCATAATCATTTAAATTATAAAACGCATTTTACAAAAACCCAAGGTGAATATTTATTAGTAGAAATTACTGAACCTGGGCAAATGCGAAAAAATTCTATTAAATGCAAAGCTTCAGTCTTACAAATAATAAATAAAGGTAAACCAATAATTGTAGATGGGAATTTGTTAATTTATTTTCAAAAAGATTCAACAATTTTATCAAAACTAAAATATGGAACTAGGATATTAATAAAAAACACAAGTCAAGTAATAAAAGGACCACAAAATCCTTATGAATTTAACTACAAGCGTTACCTTGCATTTAACCAAATATACAGACAAGCATATATTACTAAAAATAATTTTATTGTAATTGACCAATTAGGTGGAAATATTCTTTGGAAAATTGCTTACCAAGCACAAGCATTTTTCAATACCTCACTTTTAAAATATGTACAAGGTGTAAATGAAATTGCCATTTCCAAAGCATTACTTTATGGCTATGACGATGAAATAGATCCTGAATTGGTACGAGCATATTCTAATACTGGAACTTTACATGTTTTGGCAGTTAGTGGAATGCATGTTGGGTTAATTTTTTGGTTAATTAATTTAGTGCTTAAATATTTTGATAAACGACAGTACCAGCGCATTATAAAAGCCATTATTTCATTGATTATTATATGGGCATATTCGTTGTTGTGTGGACTTTCTCCATCCATTTTAAGGGCAAGTGTTATGTTTAGTTTTGTTGCCCTTGGCAATATGTCAAAGAACAAACCAAACATTAATAATACTTTGGCGGCATCAGCATTTGTGCTGCTTTTGTTCGATAGTAATATGCTTTCAAATGTAGGGTTTCAACTTAGTTTTCTAGCAGTTTTCGGTATTGTTAGCATTCAAAAATATTTTAAACAATGGTTCACTTTTAACCATAAATTTGGTAATGAAGTATGGAATATAATTTCAGTTTCCATAGCTGCACAATTAGCAACTTTTCCTTTAGGTTTGTTATATTTTCACCAATTTCCAGTTTACTTTATTGCTTCAAATTTGTTAATTATTCCTCTTACCACTTTAGTTATTTTTATTGCCATTGCAATGATTTTTATGGCAGCATTAGCTCAATTATTTTCCTTTTTTACTTATGCAGCTATGGCTTTTGGTTGGTTAGTAAAATGGCTTATTTTCATTACAAATATTATTGTGCTTTGGCTCGAAAAGCTTCCTTTTTCATTTATTTCAGGAATTCAAATAAATGAAATAGAAACCATTCTTATTTTTATTGCAGTAGCATTCACTTGTAATTATTTTATAACTAGAAAACAATATTTGGCAAAATTGGGCTTGTTGTTTTTTATCTTAGTTTTTATGGTAAATGCTTATGAAGATTATAAAATTCAACATCAAAAATTTGTTACAGTTTACAATATTAATAAAACTTTTGCTATGCAAATTTTTGATGGTAATAAAAGCATTTTAATTGCCGATTCTTCCTTATTAAACGATGCAGATAAGTTTCATTTTCACTTACAACAACATATTTGGGCATGCGGAATTACTGCTGTTGACACCATTGCGTTTACAAATAACATACAAATTACTTTAAATAATTTAAAGCTAAATATTGGTAAAACTATTTTGCCAAATTATATCAATATTTTAACTCAAAAATCTTTTATAGACACTAATTCAATTAAAACCCAAAACAATGTAATTCTTATAAGTTCAAAACTTGAAACAAATTATGCTAAAAAAATTGAAAAACTTTTGAAAAATAAAAAAATAAAAATAAATAATATAATAGAAAATAGTGCTTTTACATTTAATATTGAACCATAAATTTAAAACGCAATGGACAAACTAGTATTATATGAAGTAAAAGATAGAGTTGGCTATATTACCTTAAATAGACCAGAAAAACGCAATGCATTAAGTTTTGAGTTTGTACAACAAATAAAACGTGTTTTTACACAAGCCGAAAGCGATGAAAACTGTAAAGTTATAGTTGTAAAAGCTAATGGTGATGCATTTTGTAGTGGCGCTGATTTAGCAAGTTTAAAAGCAATGCAAAACAATACTTATGATGAAAATTTAGCAGATAGTAAAAACTTAAAAAGTTTATTTGCCATGATTTATCAATCACGAAAAATTGTAATTGCACAAGTGCAAGGTGCTGCCATTGCTGGTGGTTGCGGATTGGCTTCTATTTGCGATTTTTGCTTTGCAACTCCAGAAAGTAAATTCTCGTATTCCGAAGTAAAAATAGGTTTTGTTCCGGCTATTGTAATGGTATTTCTTATTAGAAAAGTGGGCGAACAAATTGCTAAAAAATTATTATTAACAGCTGAATTATTTGATGCAACACAAGCTAAAAATTATCAACTAATTAACGAAGTAATTGAGGCAAATGAAATAGAAAACCATGTGTTTAATTTTGCTCAAAAACTTTGCAAAGGTACATCAGGACAGAGTTTAGCATTAACAAAACAAATGATAGATGAGGTTCAAAATCGAAGTTTAATTGACGCTTTAAACTATGCCTCTGAAATGAATGCTTATGCCCGTCAAACCAGCGATTGTAAACGTGGAATAAACGCATTTTTGAATAAAGAAAAATTGGTTTGGTAAAATGCTTTTTTAAGTAATCATTTAAAAAAAATGCTGAAAATTAGTTTAGTAATTTATTTATAAAAAACAGCTAATTCACTTAACTCTTTTCGCTTAATATCAGGTACCATTGTTTCTGCTAATGGATATCCTATTGGAATAAGTAAATATGGTTTTTCATTTTCGGGTCTGTTTAAAAGTTTGCTTAAAAAACTCATTGGACTTGGGGTGTGAGTTAAAGCCACTAATCCACAAAAATGAATAGCTTCCAATAAAAAACCACAGGCTATACCAACCGATTCACTTACATAATAATTATTCTTTTTTTGGTTATTTTTAAATTCATAGGAATGTTTAAAAACAATAATTAAAGCAGGTGAAATTTCTAAAAAAGGCTTTTGCCAATCAGTGCCTAATGGCGCTAAATCTTCTAACCAATCTGCTGGCATGCGGCTATGATAACTTTCAAATTCTTCTTTTTCTGCTGCTTCTCTAATTTGCTTTTTCATTTCAGGATTTGTTACCACACAAAATGTCCAAGGTTGTTTGTGTGCTCCCGAAGGCGCGGTTGATGCACTTAATAAAATATTTTGAATTACATCGTCAGGAATAGATTGAGCAGAAAACTCGCGTACAGTTCTTCGCTGAACATAATATTCCAAGTGATTAATACTTCTTTGCATAGTTTCAGCTTCCGAGTACGATGTTTTACTATAAGTTTTAAATGGATATTGTTTCATTTTTTATAATAATATTCTTATTTCCTTTTCAATGCTTTTAAAATATTTTCTTTATAAAATCAGAGATTATTTTAGTATCTTTCAAATTCACAACTTTTTTGGTGCCAATGATTAATATATTTCCAACTATTTCTATATAATAATCATTTAAAGGTATTGAATTTATCGTATTCCTGAAAAATGAATCTAAACCAATTATTGCCTTTTCTTTTTCACTAAATAATACATAGTTTTTTTTGCTAAATGTTTTATCCTCTTTAAAATCTAGCTCAATTGGATTGAATATTTCATTTATCTTATCTAATATTTTTTCAGTTCTTATAATTACATGTCCAAAATCTTTTTCAAGCTCCGCAATCCCCCATATTTGACATTCTTCATCTTCATTTATTCTACCTTTGACTCCAATATACTTATATTCTACATCAGCAAAAATTATCCATTTGTTTTTTTTTAACAAAAAACCACACCTAATTTCAGGATTACTTTGAAACAATTGAAAACCTGACAAATCATATTTAAATTTGTTATCAGCTATTGCATCCAAATCTTCCAATAAGTACTTTGTTGATTTTTGAAAAGCTTTTATATCGTCAGCTTCAAGTTCATCTAAGTCTTCTATATCAAATGGTAATTTGTACTTCATAATTTATTATTGAGTGTTATTTAATCATCAACCTTATTTCTTCTTCAATACTTTGTACATCCAAATCTTCCATGCATTTAAAATGTTTTTTAGGACAACTATGAAAGCCAATTTTACTACATGGTCTGCAACCTAAATGTTTGTTTTCAAACAAGGCTTGTTTTACTTCATTATTGCCATAATATGGATTCATTCCCAACAATGGAGTGGTATTTCCCCAAAGCGAAATTATACGTTTTTGATAAGCAGCACCAATATGCATTAAGCCTGTATCGTTGGTAACAAGTAAAGCACTATTTTTAACAACATAAGCCGATTGATGTAAACTTAATTTACCACATAAATTTACCACATTTCCATTGGTTTGCTTTGCAATTTCATCGCCATTTGTAGCATCTTCTTTTCCACCTAACAAGTAAATGGGCAAGTTAATTTTATTGCAAATTTCTATGATTTTATGAATAGGAAAACGTTTGGTAAAATGTTGTGCTCCAATTGCCCAAGCTATAAATGGTTTGTTTAAATCTAAAGGATAGTTAAACGAAAAATCACTTGGTAAAAAATAATCTAATCCTTTGTTATCATTAGTAATTCCAAGGTTTTCAGCTGGTTTAAAATACCTTTCTACAATATGAATATTGGGCATTTTATTGGTTTTAAAATTCACCAATAACCACTTTTCAAAATTCAGTTTTGGAAATGAATAAGCCTCCACACCCAAAGTTTTTTTGAAAATGAGTGTTCGAATATTATTGTGTAAATCAACTACAAAATCAAAGTTTTCTGATTGTAATTCCTTTGCTTTTGTTATTAAACTTTTATCTAAAATATGTAATTTATCTATATAAGGATTTGTGTTTAAAATACTGGCAAAATTGGGCTTTGTTAAATAATGAATTTCGGCATTCAATTGAAGCTTCAAACACCTAATAACGGGTGTTGTTAAAACAATATCGCCAATGGAACTAAAACGGATAATTAATATTTTCATTGAGCTGCAATATTAATCTTTATACAAAACATATTTCTTACGAGTTACCTTAAATTTTGCCAAATCTGCTTGCCAAGTTTTCTCAATTTCATAGGCTGAAAGTCCGCTAATTATCTGCTTCCGTAAAATATTGGAACCTGCTAATTTGTCGAAAAACGGATTGAAAAAATGGGCGGTATCATTGCTTGTTTTATAAAATTCAATCAACCAATTCAAGTTAATTTTATTGATGTTTTTTGCTTCATAACTCAGTAAAAAACCTTTGCAAAGTTTATCTTTTTGCGGAGGATTATCTGCCACACCAGGAATTGATTTAGGAGTAAATTCGTAATTACCAATATTGTAATTTGGAGCTCCAATGCATTCAAACGGTTTATCGGTTCCACGGCCTAAACTTATGTCAGTTCCTTCAAAAAAACATAAACTCGCATATAACCTTATGGCGGCATAAGTTCTTAAATTAGGTGAAGGAAAAACAGGCGGCATATAAACCGATTTATGCGTATAGTTTTTCATTGAAATTACGATCAATTTGCATTTTACTTTATGCTTTAACCAACCTTGTCCATTTATCATTTTGGCATATTCGCCCATGGTCATACCATGCAAAATTGGAATGGGATGCATGCCAACAAACGAATGGAAATTAGTATCTAAAACCGGTCCATCTATGATGTCCCCATTCGGATTTGGTTTATCTAAAACAATCAATGTTTTATTGCTTTCGGCACAAGCTTCCATTACATAATGCAAAGTGCTGATATAAGTATAAAAACGAGCGCCCACATCTTGTAAATCGAATATAATAATGTCAACATTTTTTAATTGCAAAGCACTCGGTTTTTTATTGTTTCCGTACAATGAAACAATGGGCAAGCCAGTCTTTTCATCAATACCACTTTTTATTTTTTCTCCTGCTGAATAATTGCCACGTAAGCCATGTTCGGGCGAAAAAAGTGTGGTAATATTTACCTTCAAACTTTTCAACGTATCAATTAAATGGGTTGCTTTTACCAAGCTACTTTGATTGACTACCAAACCAATTTTTTTATTTTTAAGTAATGGTAAATAAGCATCAAATCTAGACGAACCTAAAATAATTTGTGCGTTTATTTCAGAATTTAAAAGCAAAAGCACTATAAAACAAATGCTAATATTATATTTGACCATTCTATTTTTCATTCAATTTGCAATTAAGTTATTTTATATCAAAACGTTTAAGCCAAAGTAAACAAACTTCGTTTTCTAAACTTATCGTTCGAATAGCTACATTGGCGGTAGCCATTAGTGTTACAGTCATGCTTTTAGCCATTGCTATTTCACGTGGTTACAAGGAGCAAGTTAGTCAAAAACTATCCAATTTTCAATCACATATTTTAATTAATAACCTTGATCAAAACCAATCGTATCAAAGTTTACCAATAGAAGGTAATGCTGATGTGGAGCAATTTATTAACGCAAAAAATGGATTTAAACACTTTCAAAAAT
>JBMOGB010000138.1:0-10260 GCA_049318585.1 Bacteroidia bacterium
GCATTTTATTTGTATTGTTTGAGTTTGCACAAGCTCAAACAACAAAAACAGTAGGAATAGGTGGTAACTATACTACTCTGAAAACAGCCTTTGATTCCATTAATTCTGGTGCCATAACAGGTAATATTACATTGCAAATTATAAGCAACACTACAGAAACTGCTTCTGTTCTTCTCAATGCCAGTGGAACTGGTAATGCGAGCTACACTTCTGTATATATTTATCCCACTTTTACAGGTTTAACAATAACTGGGAATATAGCTGCTCCATTGATAGATTTGAATGGTGCAGATTTTGTCACTATTGATGGCAGAGTTTCTGCAAGCGGAAGTTTGAAGGAGTTAACTATTGTCAATACTAGTATTGCTTCCACCGTCGGTACAAGTACAATCAGATTTAATAATGATGCTACATCAAATACAATAAAATATTGCACTATAAAAGGTTCGTCCTTAGATGCTTCTGCCGGTATTATTTTTATTGGCAATACTGCTTTTACAACAGGTAATGATTATATTACTATTGATAATAATAATTTGACCAACGCTGATGTTGCAAATGAGAATCGTCCAATAAATACAGTATATTCTGCCGGAACCAACAGCAAAAGCAACGATAATATCACCATTAGTAATAATAATATTTACAATTTTCTGAATAAAGCATACTTATCGAATGGTATAAGCTTTGGGATTAACACCACTACATGTAATATTATAGGAAATAGTTTTTACGAAACTACCACTTTTTCACCAATTGCAGGTGTTGCATATAGCGCAATTAAAATAAATAATTCTGGTGGAAATGGTTTTGTAGTTTTAGGAAATTATATTGGTGGTAGTTCTTCATTATGTGGCGGTACTGCCTTTACAAAAACAGCTACTCGAGATAATATTTTCTTCGGTATCAATTTGAATGTTGGAGATAATCCTGCAACAAGTGTTCAAAATAATACGATTCAAAATATTGTCTGGAGTGATTCAGGTAGTGCAAGTTGGACTGGTATTCAGGTTACAGTAGGTTCTGTAAATATTGGAACTACAAGCGGAAATACGATTGGGAATGCCTCAGGAACGGGTTCTATTACTGTAACCGGAGGAAACACTGGTAAAAATGTGTATGGTATTAATTTAGCGGGATCAGGAACCATAGTATGCCAAAACAATACCATAGCTTCAATCGTTGTAGCTAATGCTAATTCTGCATTTGGAAGCAATTTGTATGCTATAAACAGGAGTAATAACGGAAACTCAACTTTTAGTTATAATACAATTGGAAGCATCAGTCAGGCAAATAGTCTTCAGTCAATTTCTTTAAGTTCAGCAAATCCACAGAGTGTTTTCGGAATATTTAATTCAACCGGAGGCACTATAACAATTATTAACAATACAATTGCCAATTTAACCAATTTTAGCACAAATACAGATGTTGTATCTGCTGGTGTAGTTAATGGAATTGCATCCAGTTATGGAGTTATCACAATAAGAAATAACAATATATTTAATTTGAAGAATTGTAATGCTAATAATTCTTCTGCGAGTACAGCCTCAGTTAGTGGAATTGTATTAACGAGTACCAATGCCCTAAATACTATTACCGGAAATACAATATATAATTTAACCAACAACTATGAATCATTTAATGGGAGCGTGATAGGTGTCTTTTTTGGTGCTACAGGAATGTATACAACTAACTCGCATATTGTGAGTAATAATTTTATTTATGGATTAGAAGTTACCGGAGCCTCATCCACAAATGCAAGTCTGTATGGTATTAAAATTAATACAGGTCAAACCTCATATATAAATAATATAATAAGTATTAGAGGTAATACTACGTCAACCATTTATGGGATTTTTGAAACAGGAACTGCTAGCAATAATAATACGCTATATTATAATACTATTTATATTGGAGGAAATCCTACTACAGGAAGCTTAAATAGTTACGATTTGTACAGTGATGTATCTAACAATACGCGAATTTTTAAAAACAATATCTTTGTTAATGCTCGTTCAAATAATGGAGCTTTAGGCAAGCATTTTGCTGCATATTTTAATTATGGTGTTAGTACAGGACTGACAATGGATTATAATGATTATTATGTTTCAGGTACCGGAGGTATGTTAGGTTATTATAATTCAGTCGATGTTGGAAGTGTTCCAATAATATCAGGTTTAGATACCAGAAGTATAAATATCAATCCTGCTTTTATTAATGCAAATGGGATCATTGCCACTAATTTTACACCTACCTCTGACAAGTTGGAAGGAACAACAATTAATACAGTTTCTCTCGATTATTCGCTAACTAATAGAGCAGCTACTCCAACCCAAGGAGCATTTGAGGTGACTTTAAACCTGAATATCGATGTTTATAAGTCGAATGTGTTTCAGGCAAGTTATTCAACCTTGAAATCTGCTTTCGACAAAATCAATTTGGGTTCACATACTGGTGCTCTTGAAATCAGAATTAAAGCAAGCACCACAGAAACCGCTTCAGCAGTTTTATATCAATCGGGATATAGTTATCAGGGAAATACTTCAAGCTATAGTTCCATTCTAATTTATCCAACGATAGCTGGAGTTAATATTTCAGGCAATTTTGACGCAGCTACAATTGACTTAAGCGGTGCAGATAATATTATAATTGATGGCAGGGTTGGTTCAAGCGGAAGCACAGTAAACATGAATATTACTAATAGTTTGGTTAGTACTTATGCGGCTGCAATTCGCTTAACAAACTCTGCAGAAAATAATCTAATTAAGTATTGTACCATTAAAGGGTCATGTAATAATGCTGGTGTTGGGGTTGTTTATTTTGCAAGTGCAGCAATAGGCAATGGAAATGATAATAATATTTTGGAATATTGCAATATCACCAATATGGGAGGTAATAGACCCTATAATGCAATTTTTTCTTCAGGAGGCTCCGGTAGAGAAAATAGTGGGGTGATTATTAGAAATAATAATATTTATGATATTTTTAATGCATCTGCATCAACCACTGGACTAAATATTTCTTTTAATTCAACAGATTGGATTGTTTCACAAAATAGTTTTTATGAAACTGCGATAATTGCACCAACCGGTATATATAGTTATTATATGATACGTTCGAATACCGGAAATAATAATCTTTTAAGCAATAATTATTTAGGAGGTAGTTCTCCTATGTGTGGAGGTTCACCAATGACAATTAAATCAAATACTCCACATTATTTTTGTGCATTATTTATCAATGGAGTAACTGGAGCACCTTGTATAGTTCAAAATAACCTGATTGCAAATATTGATTATACAAGTGTTGAAGATAATCCTTTGGATTTAATGTTTCTTAATTCAGGTGATATAAATGTTATTGGCAACACAATAGGTGCCACAACGGGAACGGGTTCAATAACTATTACAACTCCTCTTCCTTCAGCTACAACTACTTTAAGTGGTGATGGTATAGCCACTATTAATATTAATGGCAGGGGCAAAGGATATACAACAGCTCCACTTGTTACATTTTCAGCCCCACCCATAGGGGGAGTATATCCGACGGCAACGGCTGTTTTAATTGGAGATTCCATAGGAAGTATTATTGTAAATAGTGCTGGAAGTGGATATACATCTGCCCCTAGTGTTATTTTTGATGGACAATCAAATAATTATTCAACTACGCATGGTATAATAAACGCTAGTTTTGGAACCGTTCTGATTAGTAGCAATAATTTTGGTTCAATAACAACTGTAGGCTCAAATTACTACTCGCATGGTTTCGAAACTTTATATAACAGAGCTGCAGCAGGAACCACTACTATTACAAACAATTTAATTGGAAGTTTAACAACAGCAAATAGCATTTTTACAAGTTCTCCTGCGGTTTTTGCCTTGCAAAAACAGGATATTTATGGTTTTTACAATGCAAATGGAGGAACAACAATAATAAGCGGAAATACAATAGCCAATATAACCAATGGATATAAAGGAACTAATGGCTCGTCCAGAACACGTCCGATAGCTGCAACAGCCGGGTCAAATATAATTCAAAATAATATTATCAGAGATATTATCAGTTCAAGCGGCCAAACCGGAACTATGTCAACCGCAGCTGTTATAGGTATTTCTGTTTCTGCGACACTTGACGGCACAACACAAACTATTTCGGGCAACAAAATCTATAATTTAAATAATACTCATCCTACTGCACAAAGTGTTGTCTATGGAATTTATTATGCAGGGCCTAATTCTGGTAATAACACTGTAAATGGGAATTTTATCCATAGTCTTTCATTTTCTTCCACCAATACAATATGTGATATGGAAGGGATACTTTTTAATAATGGCTTAACAACCTGCTCAAACAATATTATTAGTTTGGGTGCTGGCACTACAGTTGGTTATAAAATTAATGGAATTTGGGATGAAAGCAGTGCTACCAATAATAATAATATTTATTTCAACTCAATTTACATTGGAGGCACAGTAGCTTCAGGAGTAACCTCATCTACTGCTGCTTTGTGGAATAAGAACAATACTTCAACCCGGAATTATCGTAATAATATTCTGATGAATGTGCGAACAGGAGGTACTTCCGGAGTTCATTATGCTATACGTTTGGAAGGTGTAGCCAATTTAACTATAGATAATAACGACTATTATGTTACAGGAACGCTTCTTGGCAGAATTGGTTTATTAGATAAAGCCAATTTGGCTGCATGGAAATTAGGAACCCTTCAAGATGCTCATAGCTTAAATACAAATCCTGGATTTACCAATGCTGGCAGTACCAATGCTCTTGATTATTATACTTCAGCAAGTTTGCCGGCTATTTCAATAACTGTTATCACCACCGATTATGCTGGGCTAACAAGAGGGGCAACTCCAAAAATGGGTGCATTAGAAGTTAATAATTATACTTGGCAAGGGGGCACAAGTACTGATTTCGGAACTGCTTCAAACTGGTCAGGCGGAGTTGTGCCTCCAGGAGGAGCTGACATATTATTTGCAGCAACACCAAACAGAAATTGCGTTTTAGATCAAAATAGAAATGTAGGGAAAATTACTAATACTCAATCTGTTTATAAATTAGTTGTAAATGGGAAACAACTAACAATAAATGATTCCTTACTATTTTCTAATGGTGCACAGATTGACGCATCAGCTAATTCTTCTAAAGTTGTGTTTGCAAGTACAATCACTCAAATTATTCCTTCTGGTTCATTTTTAAATAATACAATCGACTCTTTGACAATTAATAATATAAACGGATTGACATTAAATGGAGATTTGACAATAAATAGTGGTATTGCACTTATTGCAGGTAATTTTGCCATTGGTCCAAATACGTTAACATTTAATGGAGTGGTTACTGCAATGACAGGAACCGTAACAGGAGGTAGTTCTACCAATATGATAATTGGTGGTTCGGGTGCAACGATAAGTATGCCTTCTTTTTTGCTGAATAATTTAACGATTAATCGTGCAAGTGGCGTCAGTCTTTACGGCAATTTAGACATACTAGGGACTTTGACATTAACGAGTGGAACTCTGACTGTCGGGTCAAACACATTAACTATTTCAGGTAGTTCACCCATAAGAACAACAGGAAATATTGATGCAAGCAATGCCGGAGCGACTTTAATATTTAATAATGTTTCTGCCATAACGCTTCCCACTTCAATATTTGCAGGTGCTGTTAATAATATAACTTTAAATGGAGCAGGAGGCATTATAGCAAGCAACGATTTTACAGTGAATGGAGTTTTATATTTAGCTGCATCAAACCCATCTTTAATTAAGGGAATTCTCGATATGGGAGTAAACATTCTGACGATGGGAGCAAATGCCACAACTATTGGTATTGGAGATGTTACAGGAATTGTAAAACGCTTATCCTTTGTTGCTAGTACTGCTTATTCTTTCGGGAACCAATTTACAACAATGACTTTTGCAGCAGGCGGAACTATGCCCAATGATGTAAGTCTCAAAATAGGTATTGGAACAGCCCCATTATGGAAGTCAGATGCAGTTAATAGAGTTTATGATATAGTACGTACAGGTGGTAGCGGAACAACAGTTACTTTAAGTTTGCATTATCTTGATGGTGAATTACAAGGTAATACCGAAAGCAATTTAATAATATGGGATTATCACACAGATCCTATTAAAGATGAAGAACATGGCAAATCAAACCAAAGTACAACGGATAACTGGGTAGCTATTTCGAATCGTAGCATTACTTACTTTGGCACTTCTTTCGATACTCATCGCTGGTATGTTTCTAATAAAGCATCTGTAAATTATATATGGCAGGGACAGGCAAGTTCTGATTGGAACGACATTAATAATTGGTCGGCAGGTGCAGTACCAAGTAGCACTTGTGATGTTGTAATTCCAGATGCTGCAACAACAGCTAATGATCCGGTTTTGCCAACAAGTCCTTCAGCTTCAGTAAAAACAATTACCATTCAACCCAATGGGATTTTAAATGGTGGAGATACAACATCGCTAACAATTGCAGGTTCTACAGGTGCCTGGTTAAATGAAGGTATTTTTAACTCGGGTACAAGTACCATTATTTTTACAAATGCCAACGCTACAATGGCAGATCCTACAAATTTTTATAACCTTACAATAAACAGTGGAGCAAGTTTAACGTTAGGAACCAATAATATTATGCGAATAGCAGGTGCTTTAACTAATAATGGTACACTTAGGGCAGCTTTACTTCCAAACACCATTGAGTTTAATGGTTCTGACCAAACAATAATAAACCCTAATGGTTTAACACCTGGTTACTATAATCTTATATTAAGTGGTTCAGGTACCAAAACAATGCCTTCATCAGCTTTGGCAATAGCTGGCAATTTTCTTACTTCCGGAACGGCTACAGCAACAGCAAATAATTCAATCACAATTACAGGAGATGTAACAATTGAACAAGGTTCAACTTTTGTAACCAGTGCTTATAATCATAATTTTGGAGGTAATTTTCACAATCAAGGGACATTTACAGCTACCACTGGTAGTACTATTACCATGAATGGTTCCTCCAGCCAAATGATTAATGGTGGGATGACTACAGATTTTTATAACTTGACAATAAATAATAATAGCGGTGTAAACTTATTTTCGAATGCAAATGTGAACAATACGCTTACTCTTATTACAGGAAATCTGGATGTTGGTGCTGATACTCTGAGTATAAATGGGACTATAAATAAAACTTCAGGTTTTATTCAGGTGGATGCAACATCTTCTCTTAGTTTTGGAAGTTCTTCTGCTTTAACGCTACCCAATAACTTGTTTACCTCTAATCCTTCAATCAATAATCTTACTATCAATAAAAGCGGTGGTCTTACTTTAGGAAATCAAAACATGACCATAAATGGTATTCTGAATCTGACATCCGGAGATTTCAATCTTGGAACAAATACTTTAACAATTAATGGGGTTTCTCCCATTAGAACAAGTGGTACAATTGATGCAAGCAATTCAAATGCCACTTTATGTTTTTCAAATCCAATTGCAGTTGTTTTGCCTGCGAGTATTTTTAGCAACAATGTAAATAATATGTCAATAACCGGAACAGGAGGAGTTACTGCATCCAGTGATTTTACTATTAATGGGATTTTAAATTTACAAAATGCTAATCCATCAGATATAAAAGGAAGTTTGGATATGGGTGAAGATACACTTACAATGGGAGCTTTAGCCACAACAATTGGCATTGGTGATGTTACGGGTTATGTGAAACGGACATCATTTTTAGTAAACACGCCATATTCATTTGGAAATGAATATACCACGATTAATCTGGCAGCAGGAGGCACATTGCCAAGCCGAATTTGTGTTAATATTGTTTTGACACCTACCCATACCTGGAAATCAAATGCTATTAATCGTTATTATGATATTTCGCAAACAGGAGGCAACAGTTCTACATTAGTTATTTTAAATCTACATTATTTAAGCAGCGAATTAAATGGGGCTAATAAAAATAATCTTGATGTATTCGATTATCATGTAAGTGATACTATTACTGCTTTAGATGACCACGGTCGTTCCAACGATGATATTGTCAATAATTGGGTTGGGGTAGCCAATAGAAAGCTTACCTATATTGCCCCAAAATCAACTTTCCCAAGTAAGTTTTGGACACTGGGTACTTCAACCTCATCGAGTTATACATGGCTTGGTGCAAATAGTTCGGATTGGACTAATGCTGATAATTGGGTAGGTGGTGTTCCTCATTCAGGTAATCATGCTTTTATTCCTGATGCGAGTACCACTTTATTTAGCCCTATGCTACCCAATGTTGACACAACAACATTGGGCTCACTCACAATAGAACCAGGAGGCATTTTAAATGTTGCAAGCGGATACCCATCATTAACCTTAAATGGTAGTGTAGGTGCATGGGATAATATGGGAACTTTCAATCCAGGTAATAGTACTGTAATTTTTACTAATGCAAATGCTACAATTTCCGATCCAACCAATTTTTATAATCTTTCCATTGCTAATGGAGCAAAATTAACTTTAGGGACAAATAATATTATTCGAATTGCAGGCACTTTAACTTTTCAAGGATCTGGTGTATTAAATGCTGCAATTAATGAAAACATTGTTGAATTTAACGGAAGTGAGACTCAAAATATTCCAAATCCAAATGGATCAACTCCAGGGTATCACAATTTAATTCTTAGTGGAGAAGGTACAAAAATTTTGCCTTCTACCCTTGATATAGTTGATGAATTTACAAATAATGTAAATGGAACTGTTGATTTTGGAACTGGTACTGTTGCTTTAGATGGAAATTCTCTATATGGACAAGAAATAAGTGGAAGCACTCCATCAAACTTTTATAATCTTGTCCTTAATAATTCTGGTTACGGAGCCAGTTTAAGTGTAAATTCAGCTGTTGCTCATACTCTCGAATTAACGAACGGGAAATTGACTATTGGAAACAACGACCTTACATTAGGCTCATTAGCAACAATAACAGGAGGTAGCAGTTCAAACTATATAATTACCAATGGATCAGGTTTATTAATTCAAAGAGTAAATAATGATGCCTCAGATGTTATTTATCCCATTGGGTTGGAATCAGAATATTTACCATTAACAATAAAATTGGCATTAGGCAATGGAACTGCTGCTGATGATATCAAAGCAAGGGTTTCAGAAGGGCTTTACTCTGCATATAATTCAAGTGATATTCCAACAGGCAATCTTATATTAAATCGTGTAGTAACCAAAACCTGGTATCTGAAAGAAGCCACTGCCGGAGGGAGCAATGCTACCATTAAATTACAATGGAATGCATTAGATCAGACAACAAATTTTGACAATTCTAAATGCAATATTTCACATTATACAGGAAATTCATGGAAGTGTATTCAGAGTTCGGCTGTAACAGGAGGAGATCCTTATACTCAAACTATAAGTGGGATAACATCCTTTTCACCATTTGGAGTATTCGATCAGCAGATCAGTGGGAGTATTACATATAATAATCAGGGAAATACACCTCTCACTTCAGGAGTAACAGTTAAACTTTATCAGGATAATAATCAGGTTGGGAGTGATTATACAGTAAACAATGGGACTTATGTATTTAAAGGACTTTCACCTGGGATCTATGAACTCAGAGCTAGTTCAACAGCATCCACCGCAGGAAGTGTAAATACTACTGATGCAGCTCAAGTGAATGCTTGGGGCGTAAACCCTTACGTAATAGAGAATGGAAGATTTTATGCCGGAGATGTAAAAGGTAATAATTATTTCCTCAACTCATCAGATGCACAAAGAATTCAACAGAATTTTGTCAATGGAACAGCTTTTGAAAGTTCTTCCAACTGGATTTTCTGGAAAGTTGGTGAGGCTACTATTAATAGCAATACTTTAACAGCACAAAGCACTCCAACTGTAACACTTGAAAATAGTGATTTAGTTCAAAATATGTATGGATTATGTATGGGTGATTTTAATAGAAGTTTTCGCCCTAATTTAATAAAATCAAGTAGTACTTCGCTTAATCTTATCAACACAGCTAATATGCAAGTGAGCAGTAATGAGGAATTTGATCTATTGCTTCGTGTTATGGGTCAATATTCGATAGCTTCTTCTTCATTGGTGTTAAATTTTCCAGATGATTTGGTAGAAATACAGGATGTAGTAATTAACACTGTTGATGGAACACTTCAATGGTCAGTAAATGGAAACGAACTGAGAATAGGATGGTATTCATCAACTCCAATCAATCTGA
>JBMOGB010000139.1:0-10238 GCA_049318585.1 Bacteroidia bacterium
TTTTGTTGCAAATAATGCAAGTATCGTTGTGGTTTTTAGCGCCTGCTCTAATTAACGAAACACCGCCAATGTCAATCTTTTCAATAATCTTGCTTTCTTCGTTGGTGCTTGCTAAAGTTTCTTCAAATGGGTATAAATCAACCACTACTAAATCGAAATAAGGCATGTTAAATTCAGCCATTTCTTTTTGATCTTGCTCATTGGCTCTGCGTGCTAAAATTCCACCAAATACTTTTGGATGCAATGTTTTTACGCGTCCACCCAAAATACTTGGATATTCAGTTAAATCCTCTACCCTATTTACCTTAATTCCTAATTGTTCAATATAATCTTGCGTACCTCCAGTACTGTAAATATTGATTCCTAATTGGTTCAAGGCTTTTGCCAACACATCTAAACCATCTTTGTAAAAAACTGAAATTAAAGCATTTTGCATGCTACGAGCTTGATTCATAAAAAATATTTCCTTTTAAAAACGAGCCGCGAAAGTAAGAATATCCATTTACTTAAAATAGGTTTTTTTAGGTGATTGTTTTAAGATTTAGATTCTTAAAATTATTTTTTATAATGACTCTTACTATAATTGATTAATATTGTTGTATAATTTATTGCAATGAAAAAAAAATATTTTATTAATATTTCTTGTGTCAATATTTCTTTGTTGTCATAAAGAAGAAGAAAGATGTGTTGCTAAAAATTTTAGAAAAATTGTTCGTCCTATTTTACAAGAGTATTTTCCCTATAAAGCTGGTCAAAAACTATTATTTAAAAAATATCAGGATACTACATTTGTTGAAGATGTTTTATACACGATAAATGTTCCATTTTTTCTAAAAAAATCAAATATGATAAAAATTAATGACTATGGTTGTTATAGTTATGACACAACTGAAACATATATAATGAATATTACCTGTGATAGTGATTCTAATAAAGGTATTGTAATTAAATACGAGGGTAACTATGCGAAAGGTCTATATGATTCAGATAAAGATTTAACTTATTTGAATTTAAAATTCAATTACAATAATTTTTCTTTTTATAATTTAGCCATGGTAATTGAGGAAGGCAATTCAAATTATGAATTAGATAGTATTGTATTATTTGGCAAAAACTACGGTAAGTGTTTTTATGTAAAAAATTATCCTGATAGTAAGATTTACTTTAATTCAAAGTATGGAATACTTAAGTTTGAAAATGAAACTACAAAGGAAATATATATTTATTCTGAATAAATAGGTTTGTGTAAAATATTATATTGCATTCAAATATAGTGATATGACAACGGTAGAATTGAAAACAAATTTTCATCAATTAATAGATAATATAAGCAATGAAGCAATGCATTCTCAATAAAAAAATTGCAATTCCAATCATTATCCAAAGTACCATTTTCTAATTTTCGAATAGTCACTAAAAGTTCAATTAAATCTTCTGTACTTGATTCAATTGGCATGTATTCTATGGCTTCAATTATTTGTTTTTTTTAATAGAATTAATACGTTAACTAATAAAAACAATTACCAATAGCAAATATTACTCTTCATTTTGCAAAAATGTTAAGCCCATACTTTGCCAAATTTCTTGTTGAACTTCTTCTTTTATTTTATAAATAACTTTATTGTATGAATCAATGTTAGCAGCAGACAAATCTTTTTTCAAGCCTTTAACATTCAATAATTGTTTGCTATAAATAAGTTTGTTCAATTTTGTTTCTAACACTTCTATTTCAGTGTTATTTCCTACAACTTTCAACTCGAATGATTCTCCTAAATTATTGGTATTTGAAGCCACTTTTATTATAAATTGAGATTCAATTTTTTCTTTTGTTAAAAATAATCCTTGTTTTAAAATCAACTCTTTTATATAGGCTTCAATTAACTTTGGCGATTGGGTTTTACTAAAGCTTTGCTCGTTGGTTTGAATAAATACTAAGACTTGTTTTTTAGTAAAACTAAATGCGCTAGAAGTCGTAATATTTTCACAAAGGGTAAGAGCTAATAGATTGTTTTGTTTTGCAAATGTTGCAAATGTTTCTTTAAAATTGGATGTAATACGAACTGAAAAATTAGTTTCTTTTGGTAAAATATTATTTACTTTATTACTTAAATTTCCTTCATTATCAGAAATTACATTTTGTTCATTCATACTTCCAGCATTTATATTGAACTTAAAATGAACATTAGCCAAACGTATTTTCTTTTCATTAACTGTAATTGAAGTATTGAATATCAATTCTTTATTTAGAGGCTCTAACAGGCCATTTTGAAAAGAGTTGCTTTGAATAGCAATGCTTGTTAAACCCTTCGAAAGTTTTGAATAACAATCGCTGTAAATTTGATTACATTGGTTTCTTAAGCCAGCATCAAATTCAAAAGAAGTAAAGTTTTGAACTTGATATGCTGCTAAAAAATATTGATTTATGTATTGAAAAGCATCATTGTTTTGTAGCGATTTTTCTGCTTCGATAATATAAAAATTTGCCCTTTCAATTCCTTGAAGCACTTTCACTTTTTTCTTTAAATAGTAAGTTTCTTTGCTTAGTTTGTAATAAATCCAGTAAGATTTTTTGTCTTGCCAAATTTCTACTATTTCAAAACCTTCTAACTCTCTAACTGTTTCGGTTTGAATAGATTTAACAAACTGTTGTTTTATTTTATTTTTTACTTCAGTAGTATTCAATAAAGTTTGACTAACTAACTTAATTGAAATTTCGGAAGCAAGCATTTCCATTGCCCTGTTTTTTGCAATATTTACATAGTCTGGATTGTTTTTATTTGCACTTGCTATTCCAATAAAATTATTATTATCAATAGGTTGCTGTAAAACCCAATTGGGTGTTTGTTGAGAAAATAGCTTCCCAACAAACACCAAAAAAAGCAAAATAATTGTTACAAAACGAGACCAATTTTTCATTATTTTCTTCTATCTATTTCTGCTTTTAAATCAGCAGCTTTTTTAAAGTCTTTCTTCTCAACTGCATTTTTCTTTAGTAATTCTAATTCTTCTAAACTAAAGCTCGAGTAGTTTGAAGTTGGAGGAGCAGCTTGTCTTGGAGCTTCGTAATTATTTACTGGAACAGGGCTGTATTTTTCAAAAAAAGCACTTGTAGCTTTAGAAGCACCGCTATTGAATGCGGTTTTCCAGTTTACAGTTGGGTTTGTTTGTGCGCCTAAATCTTTTAAAAATAAAATTGCTGTATAGAGCAATGATAGTGTAGACATAGTTGAAATAGATTCTGGATCGGTTTTGTCGGCTAATAATGGAAATAATGATCCAATCATATAAGCACCTGGAGCAGATGTTTCTGTTTCTACTTTTCCATCAAAATCTACACGAGCAATAAAATCGTTTTGTGGTGCGTAATAAAATTGCAATGAACCTATACTAACAAAATTATGTGTGTTTGCTAAAAATCCACTTTGCAGATTATATGAAGTACCATAATAAGGAATAATTACCAATTCAGCGTTTAATTCAGAAGCAAAATCTGCATATTTGTCTCTTGAACTTTTAGTGTCTTCTAGTGGCAATCCTGAACGTGTAAATGAACTTACTGTAGTATTATAATCTATCACTTTATAACCTCTTGCTGTAAAATTATTGGCAATTAATTGCCAATTGTGTTGTCTCCAAAATTCTGGATCTTGAAGTGTAATTGGCATTCTATTAGGAATAACTGCTACAGTTCTAAACTTTACTTTATCAGCCGAAATACTTTGCTCAGAATAAAGTCTTGCAGTAGATTTAGTGGTAGTACAAGAACTAAATAATACGATTACTAGTCCTAAGTAAAATAACGTTTGAATTTTTGTTTTCATGTTTTTCATACTTTTATTTTTTTATTTTATTTATCTCTTTTTGAATTTCATCTGCTTTTTTATAGTCTTCAGCATCCATTGCTTTCTTCAAATCATTTTCCAATTCCTTTAACGTTTTTTTAGCAGGTTGTTTGTCATTTGGATTTTTTTTATTGTCTTTTTTCAATAAAACTCTTTTATCTATTTCCTTTTGTAGTAACCCTGCTTGTTCGTAATCTTCTGCTTTTAGTGCTTTTTCAAGTTTTGTTTTCAATTCTTCATTGGTAAAATTCGCAAATTTATTATCATCAATTCTTTTATTAATTTCAGTTTGAATATTACTTGCTTCATTATATTTTTCATCTTTAGTAGCTTGCTCAAGCATTTTCTTTAGTTCTTCCACACTAAATTTTGAATAATCTGTTTTTTTATCCGTTGTTGGCGTTGGACTTGAATAAGGAATATTAATGTTTTGAACAGGAACTGGTTGAAAATTACTTTTTGTATTTTTTGTTCCAAACCTATAACTAAAACTTGGCGATGGCAATAGCCAAAAAATGTTATAATCAAGATCAATGAGTTCATTTAAAAAAAACAAATCCATATTTTGGGTTAAACCCAATGCAAATCCACTTTTAAACATGTAATCGAAACCCAAAGCAATGCCGGGTCCAACATAAAATTCGTCAAATAAATCTGTTTCATCAAAATTAGTTTTTTTAGTTAGTGGAATATTGATGTACGGCCCCCATTTAAAGTTAAAATTCTTATTGTTTGTCCTAAAAAGGAAGGACAAATTTATCATTGGAACGCTAATTGGATCAAGGTTTTTTGAATACAAATTGTTCGAGTTAGAATAGTTGTATATATAATGATCGTAAGTTGTGAATCCAAAATGGACTCCAGGTGTAAACAATAAATTTTTATTTACTGGTTTAATGAAACTAACACCAATAATTGATCTAGCATCCCCAATATTTATAATATATGGCTTTTCTATTGGATTTATTTCACTGCTTTCATCGCTAGTTTTAGCCTGTTTATTTGTTGATTTACCATAATGCAAATCAGTATTTTGGGCATTAGATAATACAATCAAGAGTAGCAAAAGTTGAAGTAGAATTACTTTCTTCATTTTATTTCTTCAATTTATTTATTTCTTTTTGAATTTCATCTGCTTTTTTATAGTCTTCAGTATCCATCGCTTTCTTCAAATCATCTTCCAATTCCTTTAAGGTTTTTTTAGCGGGTTGTTTGTCACTTGAATTTTTGTTATTGTCTTTTTTCAACAAAGCTCTTTTGTCTATTTCTTTTTGAATAATTTCTGCTTCAACATAATTTTCAATCTTTAAAGTTGATTCTAGTTTTTGTTTCAACTCTTCATCATTCAAATTAGTGTATTTACTCGAAGCTTTACGTTTATCTATTTCAATTTGAATGTTATTTGCTTCATTGTATTTTTCGTCTTTAGTAGCATTTGCAAGCATTTTATTTAACTCTTCCAAACTATAACTAGAGTAATTAATTACAGTTGGAGTTAATGGTATATTTCTATTACTTTCATAAATAATTGGCTGAGTTGTTTTCTTTTTATCTTTAACTTTTATAGAATACCCAATAAAAAATGTACTTAAACTTGAACTGTAGCTTGAACTTGAGCTATTAAATTCAAAATTGCCAAGCATTGGTGTATAAGTATAAGCATATTCATATTTTGTTTCTCCTGAAAACCGGTAGGAATAACCAAGTCGAATTCCATTGTTAAATTGATAGCCTAAATTAGCATTTATTCCAAATAAACTTTTAGAAAAGTTGTTATTAGATTCCATTACTACATCAATTTGATTGTTCTGAACTATTGCCAAACCTGCAGCTAAATCTGTCCCAATATAAAAACCTTTAAAACGCTTTTCTATTCCAATATTAGTTAAAAAACTCATAGTTAAAAAATCAGTTTCTTTTTCAAACACTAAACTTCTACTAGTTTCCGATTGAAGTTGTTGTCTAATCACAATATAAAAATTGTTTTTAATTGGAATTTGAACCCCAAAATGTAAGTAAAACCCAGGACTTTTTGAATTAGTTAAAAAACTTGTATCCCATGGAATATCAAATTTATATCTTACTGTTCCATCGTTAGTTTGTGTCAAACCAATTGCAAATGAAATTTCAGTTACAGGCTTATTTTTTGCAGTATCTTTTTTAGTAGTTGGTACTACTTCTTTCATTTGTTTGTTTTTTGGTGCACTATAAAATCTATCATCATTTTGTGCAAAAATCACATTAGATAATAATACTAATACAATTAATTTTTTGAGTCTAAGTTTTTTCATAATTTGTTTTTATACAGTTAATTGCATTTCTTTATATACTTTTGCATTTCTTCAAAATCATCTATGCTGTTTTCTGTTTTCATATAAATGTTTATGTGCAGTTTTCCTTGTTTACAATTGTTATGTTGAATCAATATTTTACCTAATTCTCTATGTAAATAAGGATAAGTAAAATTGTATTTCAAACCATCATTCAAATAAATTAAAGCAAGTTCGTTTTTACCCATCTTGGCTTGATAAACACCTTGAACATAATATGGTAAATACAAATCAGACCATAATTGACTCACTTGTTTGGCTAAATCATTGGTGGTTTTATTAGCAGCACCAAAATCAAAGTAATTTTTATAAAACAGCGCAAATGTATAAGCATCGTTACTCGAAAATTGAGTAGCACTTAACCCTTCCATTCCACCTAAAATTGTTTGCAACAATTTTTCAGCCTGAGGCATTTTAGGCGTATAACGCAATGCATTTATACAAGCTTCAATAGCCGCATGGTTATTTAAAGCTGAAGCTTGCACTTTGGCTATTCCAAACCAAACTCTGGCATCTAAAGGAAATTTATTGGAAAGAAAAGTAAGTAAATCCAATGCTTTATTTTCATTTTGTTGAACTAAATATAAATTCACATTGCAAAGCATAATGTCTGCATCGGTTGAGTTTAACGATTTTGCTATTTTTATTGCAGCTTCTGCTTCAGTAAAATTTTCTTGTTGTAAACATACTTGAGCTTTATATAAATATACCAAATATAGCCTTGGATAACTGACTATTAATTCATCGCAAGCATTTGAAATAGATTGGTATTCTGCCGATTTTCTATTCCTAGCAGCATCAAGTCCAAATAATGGAAAGTTTTTACATTGTGCCTTTAATTTATCTAATTTATTGTAAGTATTTAACGAAATATTATTCAAATCGGTAGATACTTTTGAAGTGCTTTGCATCAGAGTATTTCCAATATTAAATAATGCTGTTAGTTTTTGAGCTAATTCATTTTCCAATTGAAATAAATTATTCACATTTCCTGTAACATCAGCACTTCCAATTACTGCACTTGTAGCCACACTAACTATTCTACACCTAATTTTTAAATTTTCATTTAGTAAAGTAGCTGTTCCAAAAACAAAATATTGAGCGCCTAATAATTTTCCAGTTTCTACCGCTGAATTTTCATCAAAAACTCCAGAGTTTTGAAGTTTAATTTCGTCTATTATTTTGTTTAAATACTGTCGCTCAACCACCCTAACCGAATGGTCATTTGATATTATATCTATTACCTCGTCTGAACAACTACTTCCGAGCCACGATTTATCTTCAGAAGCACCTTGTGTTTTGAACTCTGCAATAGCAACCGTAATTGGTTTAAATGCAAGCAAACTTGATGTAAGTAGCGTATAAATAAGTGCAAAATAAAGTAGTTTGATTTTCATATAATTGAGCATTGTGAAAAGTTTCACTAAAATGTTAAGCAATTACATTTAAAAATGTTTCACAAAAAAGTTGATATAAATCATTTTTGACTTACGTGAGTTTCTATTTGTTTTGAGTAAAATTAAAGAAATAATTATGAAAAAAATATCACTAGCTATCATCATCATAGCATCAACATTGGTAAGTTGTAAATCGAAAAAAGTTACTACTACAGACAAAGATTCAGGCATGGAGGTAATAAATATTCCTTGTGATGAATTTAGAACCTCTACCGATAAAATTTTTAGAGCTACTCAATCTCAAAAAAGTTCTGACTTGTCATTATCTCGCGAGAAAGCACTTGTTGTAGCTAAGCAAAGACTAGCTGGTTTAATTGAAACTAAAATTAAATCGGTTACTGACAGGTATGTAGATGAATATCAAACCAACACAGGATTGGAAATGAAAGGTAAATTCAATAATTTAACTCGCGAAATTATAAACCAACAACTGAATGATGTAAAAGTACTTTGCGAAAAAACTGTTCGTGAAAAAGATGGTAATTATACCACTTATGTTGCAGTTGAAATGAATAAAGATGCTTTAAAAGAAGCAATGCAAAGAACACTTTCAGATAAAGAAAAATTGAATATAGACTACGACAAAATGAAATTTGAACAAATCTATAACGATGAAATGAAAAAATTAGACGAATCAAAATAATTAGAAAAGCTGCCTTATTAAAGGCAGCTTTTTTTATGAATACGCTAGTTTTCATTTGCAATCCAAATTGCTTAATTGGAGGATTTGTAATCCTCTTTTTTTTTCCTACTTTACCACAACAAATATATAATTGGAAAATCCAGCATAAAACTAATTTAGAAGCACTTCATATAGAATTTTGTTTAGAAACAAATAAAACAGGAAATACAATATTGTATTTTATTGAATATCCCTAGAAGTAGTGAATTTTAAAATTCACTACTTCTAGGGATATTTTTATTGAATTATATTGTGAATGTTTGCAAATAAAAATACTACATATGTATTATTGTTTTTGCGATAATTATTACTAAGGTTTGCTTAAAAAAACACAACATATATTTTTAAAAAAAATAACTAGCTCTAGGTATTGTAAATATGAATTACTTAGACCACTTTTGAATAACTAATAAAACTCAAATAATTATGAAACAAATTACAAAACTCATTACCATTATTAGCTTTATTGTACTAATTAGCAGTTGTGGTAAAAGCTGCCCAGACCCAAGTACATCTACCAATTATGTAGATAAAGGCTATGTGCCTGAAATTATTCCATATAGTGATACAAGTACTCGCTTATTTTTGAAAAACGGAAAAGATACTTTGGTTTTTAGAAGCCAGGGTTTAAAAGAAACTTTTTTGGACGGTTCTACATTAGAAAGTGAATGTCCAAAAGATTTTAAATTTCAAAAATTTAGCCTAAAAATGTTTGCTTCCGATACTGATTTTTTTGATATATTTTATTACAGTAGTCTTTACAATGTTCAAATGGTAAATGTTCAAATAAATAAATACAATACATTAAATGAAATATTAAGATATGATTTTTTGCATTACTACCCACCAGTTTTAAGTCAAACAGTTCTCAATATTAAGTTTGATTCAATTAGTATTATTGAAAATAGTACAACTGTCGTTTATGCCAAACCAAAAGTTGGGTTAATAAAAATTATTTCAGCTAAAAATACGTACGAATTAATAAAATAGTTTAAACCATGAAAAAAAGTAACACACTAATAACAATACTTTTGACTATACTTTTTGTAAGATCTAATTATATCATCGCTAGCCCTACTGTCTGTAGTATGAAGCCTAGCCTTTGCAGAGGGACTACGGATTTAAAATGAGTAAAGAGTCTCCAGACTCGTTTGAATTAGCCCGTGTCGGAGACACTACATTCATTTAAAATCCGTAGAGCGCTTCGCTAACTCTAAGGATAGTTGCTTTGAATTGAATTTTCCTCAAAAATTCTATCCGAAAAATCCAATAAATTAGTAATATTATTGCAAGGCTACATGAACAGAAATATTACAGACGGAATTAACTTATTTTCAAAATTAAACGGCAGGCGTTTGCTCAATGCTACCAAGCTTTTGAGTAGTTATTATTTATCAAAAGCCAGTAAAAAACCCATTCATTGGGGAATGCCATTAACCATGGAAATTGAACCTACTACCAGCTGTAACTTACGTTGCCCTCAATGTCCTAGCGGTTTGCGCGAATTTACTCGCAATACTGGAATGTTAGACTTGGAGCTTTATAAAAAAATTATTGACGAAATTCACGAAGATTTGATTTGGTTGGTTTTATATTTTCAAGGCGAACCTTTTTTAAATAAGAGTTTTTTGGAATTTGTAAAATATGCAGCTGCTAAAAATATATATACAGCTACTAGCAGCAATGCACATTATTTTACCTCTGAAATGGCCAAAGCCACTGTTCAATCTGGCTTAGATAGATTGATTATTTCAATAGACGGAACTACTCAAGAAACTTATAGTAAATACCGAATAGGTGGAAACATAGAAAAGGTAATTGAAGGAACTGAAAACTTGTTGAAATGGAAAAAAGAATTGGGTTTAAAAACACCACATATTATTTGGCAGTTCATTGCTTTTAAGCACAACGAACATCAAATTCCTGA
>JBMOGB010000140.1:0-10137 GCA_049318585.1 Bacteroidia bacterium
TACAAATCAGTTGCTCTACCAGCTGAGCTAAAGTGGCTTTTAGTTTTTATATTTATAAGATACTGGTAATATCTTACTTTTTTTATTAAATATTATACTTCAAAATGTAAAGAACTTATTTTCTTCGTTTTTTCGGACTGCAAATGTAGCGTTTTTATGCAAATTACAAACAGGTTTACAAAAAAAATTGTTTTTTTTTCGATAAGTATTGAAAAACAATGACATTTTTATTTTTTTGCTTTAAAAACGCTCCTTTTAAAATCGAAAAAGTGTGTTTTTAAAAATAAAAAGCCAGCTTTTTTGATGCTGGCTTTTTATTTCGACCCTATTTTTAAACTTTTTCTTGTGCTTTTTCTTTATGTTTTTTTACTTGAGCTACAATTTTATCAAGTACTAAATCTACTGCGGTTTCAAATGTGTTGCTATTTTCTTTTGCAAAAACTTCTTTACCTCCTACATTTAATTTTATTTCTACTGTTTTATTTTCTTTGTGTTCGTCTTTTTCTAATCTTAAATAAACCATAATACTATCTAGTCCTTCATAAAAAGTCCTAGTTTTTTCTACTTTTTTAGTAATAAAATCAAGCAGTTTTTGATCTGCGTCAAAGTGAATAGATTGAATGTTAACTTTCATAATTTTGATTGTTTTAAATGTTACGATTATATATGTGTTATTTTCTAGGGTGTTTTTTATAAACCTCTTTTAGTTGTTGAATGCTATTGTGTGTGTATATTTGAGTTGCTGCCAAACTTGAATGTCCTAAAAGTTCTTTTATTGCATTTAAATCGGCTCCTTTATTTAACAAATGAGTAGCGTAAGTATGCCTTAATACATGTGGACTTCTTTTGGATAATGTTGTAACTTGGCTCAAATATTTTTTTACTGTATTATAAATCAATTTAGGGTAAAGTTGTTCACCTTTATTGGTTACTAATAAATATTGACTTGAAAATTCTTGTTTAGTATTTTCAATATTATAATCTTTTATAAGTTCAATGGTTTCGGTGGTAATTGGAATTATTCTTTCTTTGTTTCGTTTACCTAAAACTTTTATTTGTTTTTGAAAAAAATCAATATTTGAGTTTTGTAAGTTCTGCAATTCTGATAATCGAACACCAGTTGTATAAAATAAATTGATCAACAATTTATCTCTCAAGCCTTCAAAATCTGGTGTAAAATGCTTTTGAAATTCGTTATCATCTAATAAAGTTTCCATTGCTGCTAATTCTACAAATTCGGGTAATCGTTTATCCATTTTTGGCGCTTGAATTTTTTCTAATGGATTAATTGAAACAATTTGTTCTCGTAATAAAAAGTTATAAAATGATTTTAAAGTTGAAATTTTTCGGTTAATTGATTTGTTTTTTATTCCTTCATTTATCATATGAACTAACCAACTTTTTACCTGTTGGTGATTAATTATTTCAATTGAATTTATTTGATAAATGTGCTGAAGATAATTTTCAAATTGTAATAAATCTGTTTGGTAACTAATTAAAGTATGTTTTGAATGTTTTTTTTCAAACTCAATATATTGTAGAAATTGTTTAATTAAATTACTCAAATCCATATAGACGAAATTAGTTATAAAAATTACATAATCAACAAAAAAGTGTTTTTATTTTACACAGTGATTATAAATCAATGCTATTAGTTTTAAAGGTTATTATTGAAAAACTATGAGACTAACTCAACTCAATTTTACTTCTTGTATTTTCCAGTTTTTGGGTTAATTTTTTAAAGTATTGATTCCTTTGCTTCTCTCCTACTCCACTTATAAGTATTGATTTTTTAATGAGGTTTTTTAACCATTCTTCTGCTTCATTTACAAATAAAGAATTAGTGGTAGTCATCATATTAAATGTATTGTAACTTACATACGAAATTTTGGTGTCACCAATGTTAGCTACAATACTATTATTGCCTACCATTACTTCACTTTGATACATAGTAAAATTTTGCTTTCCACTTAATAATTTGCTGCTATTCATGCACATTTTCATTAATATATCTATTTCATTTTTTATTGAATTACAAATGTTTAAAGCTTCTGTTTTGTCTTTAAAAAAGCCACTTTCCCAAAAATATTCTATTTGTTTAAGTGTAGAGTTAAATGAATCTTCTGTCCAAATTTCGACCGAAGTAGTTTGGTTATAATAATAGGAAATATCTTTAGCCATTTGAACCATTTCTGGTTCAATCAAATTGGGATCAAAGTTTTTATTTACAAAATCAGCATCGCCCAAAATTGTTTTCAACCAATAAAATAATTTAAATTGAATCAATAAATCATCGTTAAAGTGATGCCAAATTGGAACATCATCGGCCGAATAAAGTATGGTATTTTCAGGTCTTGAACTAATGGCTTTTAGGTTTCCTAATATATTAGAAAGCCAGTTTTTAAAATTAGCTTTATTGTGTTCTAATAAAGTAAAATCGAATGTGGCTTTGTTACTAAAAAGTTCCACTTCTTCGTCAAACTTAATTTTAAAGGTTTTGCATAAAATTGCTACTTCTTCAATATTGAATAATTTTTCGCCTCTTATGCGTCTGTATGTACTATCAACACTCAAGTTTAACACATCAGAAATACTTTGAACTAGGTTTTCGTTTGTAGGAATTACAGCTTTTATTTTATTGATAAACTGATCTTGAATATTTTTAATTGCTACTTGTGCCATTTTTTTTAGTAATTAATCTATAAACCTTCTAATATTTTTTGCAAAATATGCAAAATGTAAATAATTTTTTGCAAAAACTGCAAATTGTTGATTTTCTATGTGCTAGTAATATTAATTATTATATTTTATAATAAAAGTAATCCTTTAGTGTACCCAAATCAATTATTTTTGGATAAAAATATGCTTCACTTTTGTATCGTAAAATTAAACAAAAACTATCATGAAAAATTTAAAAAACCTAAGCAAATTAGCATTCTTACTTTTATTAACTGTATTTGTTAACCAAGTAAATGCTCAAAAAGTAAAACCTACTGTAATTATTTTAGATGTGGAAAGCAAAGGGCTAACATTAGATGCTCAGCAAATGGGAAATATGCTAAGAACAGAAGTAGAAAAACTAGATACTTTTGATGTTACTGACAAATATGATGTGGCATATTTAATAGAAAAAAACAAGTTAAATGTAAGCAATTGTTATGGTAAAACATGTTTGTTAGAAATAGCCAAAGTAATAAAAACTGATTATATGATTACTGGTTCAACAGAGTTAATAAATCAAAAGATATTAATTACTTTACGACTGATCAATGTAGAAAAACAGAGTATTGAAAAAACAACTATTGAGGAGTTTAATAATTTGCCATTAGAAATTCAATCGATGGTAAAAATAACAACTAATAAAATGTTTAATCGCAAAAATGATATAGAAATATATGACAGATTAACCAAAAAATTTGATTACGAAAACGCAATAAATAATCCAACAAAAACCAAAGTAAATTTAGAAGGTCCACGTTTTGGATATGTATTTGTATTTGGTAGAGACAATGAAACTTTAAGAAAAAGCAAAATAGACGGTGGTTATGATGTAAATCCAGCTTTTTTTCAGTTTGGTTATCAATTTGAAAAACAATATTTAAATGAAGGAAATTTTCAGGCCTTATTCGAATTTATTCCAATGATTACTGGTGTAGATCAACAATTAGTTATTCCAAATATTGCCATTTTAAATGGGTTTAGAAACAACAAAAATGGTTGGGAGTTTGCTTTTGGACCTACTTTTAGTATAGTAAAAAAAATGGAAGGAGCCAAAAGAATTTCAAATGGAAAATTTACTAGTAAATCAGAATTAATAAAAGAATCAACTCCTGATTACATCGGAAATTTTGAAACAAAAATGGATAGCCGAGGCGATGCTGAAATTACTACAGCTTTAATTATTGCTTTTGGAAAAACCTTGAAAAGTGGTAAACTTAATATACCAATAAATATTTGGGGTGTTATTCCAAATAGTGATGGTTTTAGGGTTGGTGTATCATTTGGTTATAATACAAAGCCATAAAAAACATGAAAAATTTAATAATAATTTCAGTAATACTTTTATTTAGTTTTTTGAGTGTAACTAAATTATTAGCTCAAGAAAACAATGATTTCAAGAATGTAAATACTGCTGTTGATAGTTTAAAAATAGTTGTTATTACTTTAAATGATGGAGGTAAAATAAAAGGAAATATTTTGTCTATGAATATAGAAGAAATTATTGTAAAAACCGATTTTGCTGGTATAATTTCATTGAAAAGAATCAATATTGTTAGTATTGTTAATTACAATGAAAACAATGAAGTTACAACTGCATACAATAATAAAAACCCTAATAATTTAGATATTATGAAGTTTGGAGGAAGTGCAAGCAATTACAAAAAAGGTAATTATTTAACATATAAAGCAAACCATAAGTATTTTGTAAATAATAGTTATTGGGGTTTAAAGAAAAAGGAACTAGCATATCAAAACATTTGGTTGTTATATAACGATTGGGATTACGGAATAAATGACAATTTTTCGGCTGGTGCAGGGTTTGTTTTCTTAGGTAATTTAACTACACTAAATCTTCATATTAGAACACAAATGGAGCTAAAAGAGAACTTAAAAATAGGTGCTGCATATCATGTGTTTTTTATCCCAACAAATACAAGCTATGCCTCATTTGGAATTACATCATGTGGTTTTACTTTAGGAGACATAAACAAAAATATTACTTTTAGTTTTGGACAAGGAAATATTAATAGTTTTGACTCAAAATCAGATGTTTCTAATTCATTTAATAATTTTGCATATGCATTGAGTGGTAGTTACAAAATCAATGAATCAACTTCATTAATTACAGACAATTTCTACATGGAAAAAAGTGATATGAAATTTTATAGTATTGGCTTTAGGTTTCATAGTAAAAACAGTACATTTGATTTGGGTTATATGGGTAATTCATATTTGGGAGAGGAATATTCATATGATGGAACTGGAAATTATATAATTCAAAAAAAACTTTTATATGCTGCATACCCATTTTTAGCTTTAACTTATAAAATAAGATAAATATTTAATTTTTATATTGTAAAATTGGTTACTAATTCAAGCGCCAAAACCAACTTAAGCTTAGAATAATAAAAAAGCGTAAATAAATGGACTTGATTCTAGTTTCATAAAAAATGCGTAAACAAAAATTGTTTACGCATTTTTGTGTTTATAAATATTGCTTTCAATATAACAAATTATTGTTTACAATTACTTAACACAAATATGAAATATTGAAAATATACTTTCGCATAAAAATTAAACAATAAAAAATGTTTGGATTAGACCCAACTTTAACCTTTCTATTAATAGTTTGCTTAACTGCTGCTTGTGCTTTTGAGTTTATTAATGGCTTTCACGATACTGCAAATGCAGTGGCAACAGTAATTTACACCAATTCATTGAAACCTTGGATAGCAGTAATTTGGAGTGCAATTTGGAACAGTATTGGTGTGTTTGCTGGAGGAATAACAGTAGCTATGGGAATTAGCTATTTAATTCCAATTGAAGTACTAGCAGATCAAAATGTTTACCACAGCATTGCTCTAATTATGTCGTTATTACTAACAGCTATTATTTGGAATTTGGGAACTTGGTATTTTGGAATTCCTTGTTCAAGTTCACACACTTTAGTTGGTAGTATTTTAGGTGTTGGATTAGCCTATACATTTATAGCCGAAAAAAGTGGTAATTATGTTAATTGGAGTAAAGCTGGCGATATAGGCTTAAGTTTGTTAGTATCGCCCATTGTTGGCTTTAGTTTAACCATTATGCTAATGTACATTTTAAGGTTAAGTGTAAGTAACAAATCAATATTTAAAGCTCCAAAAACAAACGATCCACCTCCATTCTTAATAAGAATGATTTTACTTTTGACCTGTACTGGAGTAAGTTATAGCCATGGAAGTAATGATGGGCAAAAAGGTGTTGGATTAGTAATGCTTATTTTAATTGCTATTGCACCAAGTTATTTTGCTATCAACTCTAATGTAGACTTACCTAAAGTAAAACAAGAAATAGCTGTTGTTGATGCAATTTTAAATAAAACAATTGTAACTCAAGTTTCGGCAGTTGATAGTTTAGAAATTGCTAAAGTAATTTCTATATCAACAAAAATTAGCACTATTATAAGTTCAAAACCTATAGAAAATTTAAATGTAAACGAAAAATTTGAAGTAAGAAATAGTGTAATAAATTTAAGTAAGGAAATTGAAAAACTTAGAAAAAGTAATACAATTGCTTTAAGTGGAGTAGACAAATTAACTTTAAAAACTTCTATTACAAGTGTAAAAAGTATTACTGAATATTCGCCAAGTTGGGTAATTTTTATGATTTCAATATCACTAGGTTTAGGAACAATGATTGGTTGGAAACGTATTGTTAAAACAATTGGTGAAAAAATAGGGAAACAACATTTGAATTATGCACAAGGAGCAACAAGTGAATTAGTAGCTGCAATGACAATTGGAATGGCCACTGCTTTTGGATTACCTGTTAGTACTACTCAAGTTTTATCATCGGGTGTAGCTGGAAGTATGGTGGCAAGTAAAGGGTTAAAAAACTTGCAAGGAGGAACTATCAAAAACATTGCTATTGCATGGGTTTTAACTTTACCCGTAACTATTATTTTGGCTGGTGTTTTATTTCTATTATTTAGAGCAATGGCTGGATAAAAAATATTGTATAAACTATTTAAAGTCCAATATTGTACAATATTGGACTTTTTTTTTCAATCTAGGATTCAATAAATTTTATGGATTTTAAAATAAAAACCAAAAGAAATCATCTTTGTGTTTTTATTAGTTTTTTGAATTGTTGTTTTTATCATTAATAAAAATATATTTGAATAAAATAATCAAAATGAATTTAGTAATAAAAACAGTAGCACTAGCATTTTTTATCTTTGTATTTTTTAATAATGTAAATGCCCAACATAAAGATACGAGTAACAATGTAAAATACTTAAGAGATTCAACAACTCAAGTAGTAATTACTTTAAAAGACCAATCGACAATAAAAGGAATTATTATAACTATGAACTTGGAAGAAATTAGTTTAAAAACTGATTTTGCGGGCATAATTACCATTAAGCAAAACAATATAATAAGTATAGTTAATTCAATGTATTTTGAACCGCAAAAACAACAATACCCCACTCCCAATATATATAATCCAAATAATCCAAACGATTTGAATATTGTGAAATTTGGAGGAAGTACTAATTATTACAACCGACCATTTACTCCATTTACCAATAATAATAGGTATAATTTCAGTAATAATTATATTGGCTTAAAGAAAAACGAGTTAATTTATAATAATATTTGGGTTTTATATAACAGTTTAGATTATGGTATAAATGATAATTTAGCAATAGGTGGTGGTGTATTATTTTTGGGTTTTGGAGGTTTTATTAATGTGTTAGGAAGAGGTCAAATCCATATAAATGAAAACATAAAAATTGGAGCATCTTACAATTATTTTATGTTATTTAATTCAACTAGTAGCAGAAGCAGTTCTCAGGATAATAATTTGGGTTTATTATCAGGAGGAATTACTTTGACAGGTAAAAAAGGCAATATTTCAGTATCAATAGCAAACGGATATTATAATAATAATTTGGGACAAAATGCTAGTGAAGCTATTGCAGGTTTTTCTTTTAGTGGTTGTTTGGATATCAATGAAAAAACATCTTTAGTTTCTGATAATTTTTGGGTGTTAAGTAAAATAAATCCTAGGTCATACAGTTTGGGAATGAGAATAAAAGGTAGAAGTGGAAGTTTTGATTTTGGATTAATGAGTTATAGTTACGATGAAGATTATAACAGTTATTATTCAGGAAGCAGCAGCGTTACAACAAGAACTTATCCAATTCCATACTTAGCTTTAACTCAAAAAATAAATTAAATACTTAAGGCTAAATCTTATAGAAAACCTTACAGATACAGCCTTTTTGGCTGTATTTTTGTTTTAAAATAATGTTGTTTCTTGCTTTTCAAGTCAACAATTCATTTATTGTTTTTGAATAATGCCAAATAATCACTCTTTTTGGTTTGGATTTAATATTGACGAATTTGATTTTATAAAAAATAACTATAAAATAGAACAACTACATTTTATAAAAAACCAACTAAATGAACTTAAATAATTTTACCATCAAATCGCAAGATGCTGTGCAAGAAGCAGTGCAAATTGCTTTAAAAAACGAACAACAATCCATTGAACCAGCTCATTTATTATTGGGCTTAATTCAAACCGATGAAAACGTAATTTCGTTTTTATTCAAAAAACTAAATGTAAACCAATCTCGAATAGAATCAACTTTAGAAGCCATTATAAAAAGCTTTCCAAAAGTAACAGGTCAAGGTCAACATTTATCGAACGAAGCCAACCAAGTATTGCTGAAAGCACAAAGTTATTTGAAGGAATTTGGCGATGAGTTTGTTTCGGTTGAACATATTTTATTGGCTTTATTAGACGGGAAACATCAAATAGCAACTTTGCTAAAAGATGCTGGAGTGAATGAGAAGGAACTAAAGGCCGCAATTAAAGAATTACGTGGTGGACAAAAAGTAACATCGCAAACAGCCGAAAGCCAATATAATTCTTTGAATAAATATGCTAAAAACTTAAATGAATTAGCTCAAGCAGGTAAGCTAGATCCTGTAATTGGTAGAGATGAAGAAATACGCAGGGTTTTACAAATTTTAAGCCGCAGAACAAAAAATAATCCTGTATTGATAGGCGAACCTGGTGTGGGTAAAACCGCCATTGCCGAAGGCTTAGCACATAGAATTGTAAATGGTGATGTACCTGAAAATTTAAAAACAAAAAAGATTTACTCATTAGACATGGGTTCATTAATAGCTGGGGCAAAATACAAAGGTGAATTTGAAGAACGTTTAAAGTCGGTTGTAAAAGAAGTAATTGGTGCGGAAGGAGAAATTATTTTATTTATAGATGAAATACATACTTTAGTAGGCGCAGGTGGTGGCGGAGAAGGCGCCATGGATGCTGCCAATATTTTAAAACCAGCTTTGGCTCGTGGCGAATTGCGAAGCATAGGTGCCACTACTTTAACCGAGTACCAACGCTATATTGAAAAAGACAAAGCTTTAGAGAGACGTTTTCAGAAAGTATATGTGGAAGAACCAGATACCGAAGACGCTATTTCAATTTTACGTGGATTGAAAGAAAGATACGAAGTACATCATAAAGTGCGCATAAAAGACGATGCAATTATAGCTGCAGTGGAACTTTCGCAGCGTTATATTTCTGACAGATTTTTGCCAGACAAAGCCATTGATTTAATGGATGAAGCAGCTGCAAAATTACGCTTAGAAATTGATTCGGTTCCGGAAGAATTAGATCAATTGGATAGAAGAATTATGCAATTGGAAATAGAAAGAGAAGCCATTAAACGCGAAGGTGATGATGAAAAAGTAAATCATTTAGCGGAGCAAATTGCCAATTTACAAGCCGATAGAAACGATTTAAAAGCTAAATGGCAAAGTGAAAAAGTAGTGGTAGAAGGCATTCAAACTACTAAAAAGGAAATTGAAAACTTAAAACACGAAGCTGAACAAGCGGAACGCAATGGCGATTTTGCAAAGGTTGCAGAAATTAGATACGGACGAATAAAAGATGCCGAAAAACGTTTGGATGAATTTAAGGTCAAACTAGACGAAGCACAAAATCATTCGCCAATGGTGAAAGAGGAAGTAACTGCTGATGATATAGCTGATGTGGTAGCTCGTTGGACTGGAATTCCGGTTACAAGAATGTTGCAAAGTGAGCGTGAAAAACTGTTGAATTTGGAAGAAGAATTACACAAACGTGTGGTTGGACAAGAAGAAGCCATTGCAGCAATAAGTGATGCCATACGCAGAAGTAGAGCTGGATTAAGTGATCCTAAAAAACCAATTGGTTCATTTATATTTTTGGGAACTACAGGAGTTGGAAAAACTGAATTAGCCAAAGCTTTAGCCGAATTTTTATTTAACCAAGAAAGTGCTTTGGTAAGAATTGATATGAGTGAATATCAAGAAAAACATACAGTAAGCCGTTTAATTGGAGCGCCTCCAGGATATGTTGGATACG
>JBMOGB010000141.1:0-10059 GCA_049318585.1 Bacteroidia bacterium
TGCAAATAAAACCAATTATTTGCACCCGGATAATTATTAAATGTAGTATTTGCTACTCGTAAATTGTTTATCAAAGACAACCACTGAAGTATTGGTATCTTTGTAGCTGTTTACGACTATCTTTGCCCAATCCCGGCTCAGATTTCGAGCAATCTTAAATATACAAAGTATATTCAAGTAAATTTCCGGCGAAATAAAAAGCATCTTTAAAATTTAACCCAAATTGAATTTTAATTTCGTTTATTGCATTTAAAAAAGCATTTATACCAATTTTGTTTTGAACTAAAATTGATAATTGTTTTTGAGATCCCATTAAAGTAGTCATAATGTTAATTGTTAATTTGGTTGTTATTAATAAGACGTATTTTAATGCACAAAGATAATATTACTTATTGAAATACCAAATTATTAATGTACTATTATAGTTAAATCTTTAATCGAATTTATCTATATGCATATAGATATTATCTATATGTTGTATATTTGCAAAAAATTAAAAACTATAATGATATGGCACGACCGTTCAAATTTACAGCAAAAGAAATACTACAAAAGTTTGAAGACTATAAAATACATAGATCTAAACAGTTTGATGTTCGCTATGAATCTATAAAGTCAGGAGATAAGGCCGGACAAACTTATGAAGTCAGACTACCAAAAGTTTTATCTATTACTTCATTCTGTTTGTTTATTGGTGTGAGTGAACAGTCATTTTTCAATTGGTTAAACAATGAAAGTGAGAATATCGACATTGAGTTATTTGAAGTCATTACACGTGTGCAGAATGAAATTAAAGATTATCAACTCTCCGGAGCTACAAATGGTATATATAATGCCAATATAGTAGCACGCATGAACGGACTTAATGAAAGTATTGCAGTAAGCAATGACATACAACCATCTATCAACATCAATATCGCAGGCATTGATATGAAGCTAGACAGTTAACATTAAATTATAAGTTATTAATACATAGTAACTTAATTAATATGTGAAGATAATATAATAGAGTTTATATTGTTGTAAAGTGTTGATATATAGATAATTAAATACTTAATATAGTATAATGCCGATAACTTATATTATGTCAAATACGCTAATTAAGTAGTATTTCATTTTATTGATAGCACTAAGGAGGGCACCCCTATTTTGCGCAAGCCGAGACGACATGGTCTTTCCATCCCTCACAAAGATTTTCCCCAAATATCCGAAAACGTTTTATTAACATTATAAAAAAAGTAATTTATTGCATTTGAGTTGATAGTTTAAGCTTTTCTATTTATGTTGTTCATTGGGTGTAATTATCAGTATAAATATAATAAGAAAGGGTTATTTTAAAAAAAACGGTGTAAGTAGTTATTTTACAACAAGTTATTAAAATAATCTATACATACTGATTATATACACTATATATAATGATTATGTTAAACATATATAATTATTATATACTTCTAAGATATAATGCTTATCTTTGCACAATGAAAGAGCTAAAAGCAGATAAAGCATTTGCGGAATTAAAGAATGAAATGATTAAGCGGATTTCTGAAATAGAGAAAGAGTTTAATTGTAAATTCACTTATCTAAGTTTGCGTAAGCTATATTCTGACGATATAAATATATCTAAATATAAAAGTTGGATAGAGTATGAAGCAGACTAAGAAACAGATTTACTTAGGCAATGCTTTAATAAAAGACAACCTTACAGGTGAGATAGTATCTGATAGGACAAAAACAATAGTATATAATAGTAAATCAGAAAAGTTTATAATGGTAACAACTACAAATGGGATAGAGTGGATAAAGCCCATAAAAGGATATTTAGCCCTTTTAATGTTCATGGTTGAACGATATTACGATAATTGTGTAGTTAGTTTAAGTCCGTTGAGAAAGTCTGAAATAAGCGAGTTTTTTGAATGGAAAAATCCAAAACAAATTGATCTTGCATTAAGCATATTATTGAAGCACGATGTTATTCGTAGAATTGGTAGAGGTGATTACATGATAAACCCAGAAACTATATTTATGGGAAGCACAATAGATAAGGCTACAAATATAAATACCTATCAGCAATTAAATTTCAAGTAATATAATTCACTTTAAACACAAAAATCATGTTCAACATTAAACGAGTACGTGAATTGGAGCGTATGCTAAAAGTAGCAACAGAGAAAAACGAAGCAGCCGAAAATCTTTTGAAATCGTATGAAGTAGCACTTCGGGACAATTTAAGGTTATCAACTTTTATTTCAGAGAGATGTTATTTCAGAAACAAAAAAGGTCAAATCCAAAAATGCAAATAGTATGTTCGGAGAAAATAAACGAAATCTTAGAGAGCTTAAATTAGCTTTCATAAGTTTGAAAAATGACTATGCGATTGCAAACATAAGTCTTAATTCAAAGTTAAATGCTTATATCACATCTTCGTTTGAAAATAAAGCGAGGTATGTTAAGGCAAAAGAGAAGTTACGAGAATTAGGTTATATAATGGATAAAAACGGAAATTATGTGCAGTCAGATAGAATCAAATGATACGAATTGCTGTAGCAAAAAAGACCCTATTTCAGAAATGTATTTAATTTCCATAAAAGACATTGTTTTTGAAGAAAATGGTACTTTTAAAATTAGACCAAATTCTGATTTAGGCTTACCGGAGTTTTCTGTACGCAAACAACGAAAATTAAACGTTTACAAGAAATCACAATCTATTAAAGATTTTGAAGTTCAATATCAAGAATGGTACTACAAAGACCGTATTTTTGACAAACCAATGCAGGTTCAAGCTAAATTTAGCGATAAAGGCTCAAATGACCTCACGAAGCTAATTAAGGCATGGTTTGAAGTGAATGGTGGATTTGCTCAAAGGGTAAATAGTGGAGCTACATTTGACCCTAGATTAGGCATTTTTCGCAAAGGTAGCGGTTCTACTGTAGGTGCAGCCGATATAATGGCTACATTCAAAGGAAAAGCTATTCATATCGAAGTAAAAATTGGTAAAGACAAGCAGCGCAAAGAGCAAAAGGCATTTCAAGAACATGTTCAAAGTGCTGGTGGTATATATTTTATAGCAAAAAGTTATGATAACTTCTTAGAACAAATTAATAAACTATCATTATGAACGAACTACAATTCAACGAGTTTAACTCAAAGTACAATTGGTACATGTTTCAGAATTACGACCATGTAGACGAAGTTATTAAATATGTGGTAGGCTACAGACCGAAAAAGCAAAGCGAAGTAAGTAAATTTGCTGTAAGTGTGGATTTACAAAGGTGCTTTGATAAGATTTGGCAGAGTATAAACTAATTTTTTAAGCGCAAATATCCGTTTGCGCTATTTTTGTATCATGTTGTATAGAAAATATCTATACGATTTAATTATTAATAGAAATAATCTATAATGGCTAAGAAAAAGCAAAGGGTATTGAATTTTAAACCAAATTATCTGTATTATTGGATGCTTTGGACTTATAATACCAACCGTAAGATATTGGATTTAAACTCAGCAAATGAAAAATATCCATTAGGACAAAAACGAAAGGTAAAATTAATCAATTTAGGCGGAACCCGTTCCAGTAAAACTTATGACGAGATACATTTTATATACAAATACTGCGTTGACAATGCTGGAAAGAATAAACATATCAAAGTTTTTCGTGAAACACTGGTAGATTGCAGGGAAAAGACACTTTTAGACTTCAAAAAGTGTTTTGGCTACATGGGATTAGAAAAAGACCTAGATTATACACTTGTTGGTGAAGGTGCTGGAGGTAAGCCAATAATTACCATTTGTGGTAATATAATTGAATTTAAAGGCTACCCTGAGGACGGAAAACAAGAAGGAGATTCAAATGTAGTGTTCGTAAATGAGATCTTAGAAACAAAATCAAAGGATATTTTCGATAATATCATTCAAAGATGTACTGAATTGGTTATTTGTGATGCCAATCCGAACCTTACAGAGCATTTTATATTCCACTTAGAGAACGAATTTAATACTTTCTATTCAAATACTACCTATTTAGACAATGACCACTTAATTGAGGGGCTACAGGCTGATTACGAGAGCAAATGTCCTTATATGCTTGAAGATAGTCATATTGAGATTGTTGACCCGATTCCCGCTATTCCAATAGGACAAAACGAAGTATTTTTTAATGGATTCAGAAAAAGAGTATGGGATAAACCAGAATGTAGGGAAAATGAAACTTACGATCCACTAATACACCGTAGAATAAACGAAGTAAATACAAAAGCGCATAGTGTTAATCGTGTTTGGTGGTATATTATGGCAGAGGGGCTACCAATCGCTAGAGATGGAGCTATTTTTGCAGATGCAAGTTGGGTACAAGAATTTCCAAATATCGGCTTTGATGAAGTAGTGCTTTCAATGGACTTTGGGTACACTAAAGACAATACTACTCTTATTCGTACCGGACGTAGTGGAATGGATGCTTATATCGAAGCGATGTGCTGTCAACCAACAAAGACCCCTGAAATAACATTTAATTTAATTGAGCCACAATTAAAAAAGGAATTAGCACGTAGAAAAGCAGAAGGAAATAATTCTGACGAGCTATGGATATGCTGCGAAAGCCAAGATACACACGGAACGGAAACATGGGTACTATCACTTAATGAAATTGCATATTCAAAAGGGCTTAATTGGAATTTCTTTAAAATATCGAAGCGTTCTATTTTAGCTGGAGTTGAAATAATGCTTAAATTCAGATTATTTTTGGTTGAGCAAAAAACCACTTCAAGTAAATTATCAAGATTCAGACTTGAACAGCAGAATTATATGTACAAAACAGTAAATGGTGAAACTACAAATGAACCCGACCCAAACAGCAAATTTTGCGATATTTGGGATGGTGCAAGGTATGGATTTCAACATAATTTCTTAGGAGTAAATAGTTAAAAATAATTAATATAGAAAAAAACTATATACTTATAGAAAAAATCTATATCTTTGCAAAATAAATAGTACAATCTATGAATATATTTCAACAGGATATAATTACAACAGAAAATGGCGTTATTGGATTTAGTTCTGCTTTTAAAAAAGCATTAAAGAACGAAATGTCTAATAATGAGTATTTTATAGATTGCTCTACTGTTTCTGGACAATTGAAAGCATATCGTAAATGCGATGTTGTACGTTCCGTTTTGGGCAAAAGTTCTAGTTTTATTGCTAACTTAAAAGTTTGGGCTTTAGACCCTGATACGGGAGTGCAGGTAAAAACAGCTTTGGCAAAACAAGAAATTTCAAAACTAAACCATCCTAATCCGAAAGAGGATAGGAAGATATTTTTTAAAAAACTTGACCAACAAGTAAAGTTACATGGAAGATGTTACGTCCGTAAAGTCAAATCGGGAAAAGAGGAATACTACTATGTAATTCCAAGACAGTTTGTAACAATAGAATGGGAAAGTAAAGTTGATGAGAATTATGAGCGTATTGTAAAAAAGTATTGGATAAACGATGGTGTAAAAAGTTATGCGTTACTACCAAATCAAATACACGTTTATAAAGACGTAGCTTTAGAAGATGACGGTTTTACAATGTACGGTGCTAGTAGGCTAGAAAGCCTAAGTGATGTTATTTCTACTTATGTGATACTTTGGGAAGTACTAACAGGGATGTACGGTGACAGAGGAGCTTTAAACATTATTTCAATGGGCGTAAGAGATGCTGGAATGATGAGTTTAAACAACTTGAAGTCAGAAAAAGAATCATTACTGAAAAGACTATCCGAAAGATACGGAATAAGGAAAGGACAATCAAAAAACGTATTAATATCTACAGACGCTAAGGTAAGCCCTCTAACTGCAAAAATGTCTGATATGATGTTTGCAGATACAATAAAAGATTGTAAAAAAAGTATTGCCAATGCTTATGAGATACCACCAGAACTGTTAGGAATTGAAAGCAGTAGGTTTAAAACCGTTCCAGAAGCCAGAAAAGAAGCATATACACAAAGTGCAATTACAAGTTTTGAATACTATATTTCTGAATGGAATATAATGAGAGGGAATATGAATTTGCCTTTTGATATTTGCCCTGATTACTCCCATTTAGATTTTTACCAAGAGGCTCAATTGCAAAAGGCAGTTGCATTCCAACAAATGACAAATGCAATAGCCGCAATTAGCGATAAAACAATTGAAGGTAAACCTATTATGACATGGGAACAGGCACAAATACAATTGGACTTAATATAAACGATTATGAATAAACTAGAAAATAAATATGCAGAATTTAAGTTCGCAAATGAAGAGGGAACAGATGAATTAGTCATCAAAGGCTACCCTGCAATTTTTGAAACAGAGGACGCTTTAAATCCATCTTTGCATCCAGAATTAAAGAAATATGTTTTAGCAAAAGATATTATTCATACCGGAGCATTCACAAAAACTTTATTGGAGCGTAAAGATAGAATTGCATTTTGTCGAAATCACGATAGGATGAATCCTATTGCAAAGATTATCGAACTTAAAGAAGATGCTACTGGACTTTTAGTTGAAGCTAGAATTTCTGATTCAGAAGTTGAAACAAAAATGAAAATCAGAGAAGAAATTCTATCTGAAATGAGTATTGGTTATATTGTAACTAAGGCTCAAATGGAACAAAAAAACGATGGTACATGGATTAGACATATTTACGAAGTGAAACTATATGAATGTTCTATTGTAACTGAATCAAGGCACGCTGATACTAAAATTACTGAAAAAAAGAATTTAGAAGATGCTTTGACACTTGTTGACAAACTAATTATAAACGAAAAAAACGAAGAAAAAAAATATTCACTTTTGCAATTAAAATCACTTATTGATGACGAGCCGGGACAACCACTCGAAACAGAAAAGCCGATTGAAGATAAAAAGTCTATGTTTGCTAATTTTGTTTTTGAATAAATACTAATTAAAAACCCCAATTTAAAAAAATGGAATATAAAAAAATCAAAATCGATGGTTTGGAAGGAAAAGACCTCGAAACTGCACTGGTGTTTAACGGAATGGTTGACACAATCAAAGGTATGAACGAAACTATTACTACACTTGAAGGAAAATCTGACAAGTCTATTGAGTTTCAAGAAATTAAATCGAACTACGATGCATTGAAAGCAGAAATGGTATCATTGAAAGCATCTCAAATTAATGAAATTGAAGCAAAACAACTTTCTGTTGCTGATGCTATTTTGGATTTATTTGAAGAAAAAAGTTTGAAATCTTTAGCGGATATTAAAGCTATTGCAAAGCAAGAGTTTGAAATTAAGGCAGATAACCCGCTTATCGCTGCAAACTATCCGGGAACTTTCCGTTTGACAAAAGCAATTTCTGATGTTCGGTTCGCACCAGTACGTCCTTATGCTTTTTTGAACAATGGAATTAAAAACGGCACTGTAGAAACTGACAAGAATATCTTGTTATGGACACCGGGCACTCGCACGCAGAATGTAGCTTATATTGGTGAATTAGCCGATGCAACTACTGCAGTTGATGGCAGTACTGTATCTATGTCGGATAAAACCCGCAAAATGTCAAAAATCGTTGGTAGAGCAATCGTATCAAATGATTCTTTTGAAGATTTGTCGCAATTGGCTCAAAGAGTTCAATCAAATCTTATGCAGGGTATGGAATTATGGTTAGACCAAAAAATTTGGGATGGCGAAGGTAACGATTCTACAAAGCCTACAGAAATTTACGGTGTAAAAACAAATCAGGTAACTGCATTTAATTCTGCGCTTGTACCATCGGTTGAAAAACCTAACGTTGGCGATTTGGGTGGAGCTATGAAATTGCAAGCTAAATTATCTTATCATACTTGTAACACAGTATGGATGTCAGATACCCTTGCATTCAAATTGCAACATACAAAAGACACCGAAGGCAATTATATTATCGACAAATTAGTTGACGGTACTATGATGATGGCTGGGCTTACTGTAAAAACTACTGAATTGTTTGGTGGTTCAACAGAACAAATGTTGGTAGGTGATCCTTCTAAAATTCAGTTCTGGGTAAAACGTGGCTTGACTGCTGAATTTGAACGTTGGGCTAAAACTGATAGCTATAACTTATATGTTTACGCACGTCAACAAGTTCTTGTTGAAGACGAAGACATTAAGGGACTTATCTATGTTGATAACGTAGCGACTGCTTTACAAGCAATTGATATACTTCAAGTACCTTGAGAATAAAAAAAGTGGGTTGAAATATACCCACTTAATTATAAATTTATAAACAACTAAAAAAAAATAAAAATGAAAAAGCTAATTATGTTTTTAATGCTATGTGTTGCATTTACTTTGTCTGCACAAAAAATTACCCCTACAGTATGGAGCTACGCTTATACTGGGATTGCAAGTGATACTATTGGTGCTGTGACAACTACATGGACAAAATCCGTTGAAATTGCTACCCCTTACCAATCATCTTATGTAGTACAGCTTAAAATAAGCGATAAAGTAGCTGGAGCTGCTGCTACCGTAGTTTTAAAAGGTAAAAATTTTGCTACCGATACTTATGCAACTATTACTACTGTAACATGGACTGGTACTGGCAGTACTGACAGTGTGATAACGTTTAATTCGACTACCAATAAATATAATTATAATTACTTGCAGGTACTTGTTACAAGAACAGCAAATAAGGCAACTATAAATTGGTTTAAAGCATACGTCAAGCAATGATTTATTATTCAACTGGAATAGGAAGCCATTTACCGAAACGAAAAACAGTAGTTGAGTGTAATGAGATAACAGGAAACATTCTAGTAAAAAGAGGTTTTTTAGTAATTAATTTATCTGAACTAGACGAAGAAGTTAAAGAAAAAACCGAAATTCTTGTTGAAGAAATAAAGCCTAAGAAAAAAGGTAATCCCAATTGGGGCAAAAGAAAATAACCAATAAAAAGGCTGCTGCAAAATGTAGCAGCCTTTTTTAATACACAAAATCATGGCAATAATAGACGAATCTTTTGCTTGGGGTGAATGTTACATATCATCTCCAAAAAATGCAAATGGCAACCTACTGAATGAGGCTGCTGACAATGCAACAAATGAATTATCATTGTTTATCAACAAATACGAAAAACTATATTTAGAAGCGATGTTCGGTGCTGATTTAGCTGCTGATATGCCAGAAGAATTGATTGCTTTAATAGTTGACTATGATACCAAAACATCTCCGATAATGAACTACGTTTATTATTTCTATCAAAGGTCAAAAGCTACCGTTACAACAATGGCAGGAGAAGTAAAAAATCAAATTATCAATACAGCTATTGCAAGCGTACAAGAAAAAATGAAAAACGCTTGGAACGAAATGGTAGATAAAAACTTGAAAATTCATCAAACATTGTACGATACCGAAACTTTGGAATATGCAATTCCTTTGAGCTATTTGAATGATATTTATCCAAACATTGATACCGAAGCAGACATTTTCAATTACTGTTTATGCGTATAACACATAAAAATACAATGGCTGATTTTGTTAAGTATGGTACAATCATATCACTTGACAAAGATTTCATTGAAAAAGTAAAAGCATACGAACCACCTAAATTTATTGGCAAAGTAAAAATTAAGGGCAAAATGGAAATATCAATTCAGCATATTTTAATGAGTTGGAATATAAAGGAAGATTCACAACTTTTACCTATCACAGCTAAGGCGTACGGACTTAATCCAGACAAGATAGACAAATATCCATTGATAGATTTTATAAGGCTTACAATCGAATTACAAGAAATTTCGGAAAAGGCTGCAAAAATGTTTATGGAGTTGAAGCGTGAAAATAAAGACAGTGAATTGCAATCAGTTTTGGAAGGATTTTCGACTAGTGATTTGGGATTGATTGATAGATTTGTAAAACGGTGCGGTGGAGCTTATACACATGATACAGCAAGCGATGTAAGTTGGTATATTGTTTACACTGCATTTAAAGAAGATACGGACGAATACGACAAACAACTTGCTATTAGCGAGATAATGGAAAAACGAAATGGAAATAAGTAATTTTGACAAAGCGATAAAAGAAAGTATTGAAGCGGTGGT
>JBMOGB010000142.1:0-10042 GCA_049318585.1 Bacteroidia bacterium
TGCTACAAAGTCTGTACAAGTTAATTCAGTAGTAAATTCATTATGTCCACAAACAAGACAAGTATTTAGTTTTTCCATATTATTTTTAACGGCCCAAATGTACCAATAAAACTGAAATATCAGAAGGTGAAATTCCACTTATTCGTGCTGCTTGTCCTAAAGTTTTTGGTTTTTGTTTTATAAATTTTTCTCTTGCTTCGCTACTTATGTTATGAATAGATGAATAATCAAAGTTGTCGTAAATAATTACGTTTTCTAATCTATTCATTTTTTCAACCATTAATTGTTCTTTTTCTATATAACCTTCATATTTCATCAATATTTCTGCTTGCAGTAAATTATCTTCAGAATAGTTTTTTAGAAAATTATTTACTAATGGAATATTTTCATTCAATATGTTTATGTCTAATTGAGGTCTCGTTATTATTTGCATTAGCTTATAATTTTGAGGAATATCAGTAGTGTTGTATTCTTTCAATAATGGATTTATTTCACTTGGAGTTACCGAAGTTTTCTTGAAAAATTTAACAATTTCTTCTGTGTTTTTTATCTTTTGATTTACATTTTCTAAACGTTTATTACTAGCTAACCCAATTTTATTTCCTAATTCTGTTAATCGTATATCAGCATTATCTTGTCGTAATAGTATTCTATATTCTGCTCTTGAAGTAAACATTCTATAAGGTTCATCAGTTCCTTTATTTACCAAATCATCAATTAATACTCCTATATATGCTTCTGATCTTTTTAGTATAAAATCTTCTTTTTCGTTTATTTTATTATGTGCATTTATACCAGCCATTAACCCTTGGCAAGCTGCTTCTTCATATCCTGTTGTTCCATTTATTTGTCCAGCAAAATATAAGTTTTCCATTAAATGAGTTTCTAAAGTTAGCTTCAATTGAGTAGGTGGAAAATAGTCATATTCAATGGCATAACCGGGTCTAAACATTTTAGCATTTTCAAAACCAGGAATCATTTTCATTGCTTTTAGTTGAATATGATCTGGCAAAGATGTTGAAAAACCATTTACATATATTTCAACTGTACTCCAACCTTCAGGTTCAACAAATATTTGATGTCTGTCTCTTTCTGCAAATCTGTTTATTTTATCTTCAATAGATGGGCAATATCTAGGTCCTAAACCTTTTATTCTACCTGCATACATTGGAGAATCGTCAAAACCTGTTCTCAATATTTCATGTACTTTTTCATTGGTATAAGTTATCCAACAAGGTTTTTGATTAACAACTGCAGTTGTATTTGTATAAGAGAATTTACCAGGATTTTCATCACCTTCTTGTTTTTCCATCAGGTCATATTTCAATGTCCTTCCATCTACTCTTGGTGGAGTTCCTGTTTTCATTCTTCCACTTTCAAATCCCAGTGTTATTAATTGTTCCGTTATTCCTGTAGCTGATTTTTCTCCAATTCTTCCACCACCAAATTGTTTTTGTCCTATATGAATTATTCCGTTTAAGAAAGTTCCATTAGTTAAAACAACTGCTTTTGAATATATATCTAAACCCATTCCGGTTTTAACACCAACTAGTTTACCATTTTCTATAAGTAAACCACTAACCATATCTTGCCAAAAATCAACATTTTTATTTTCTTCCAACATTTCTCTCCAGTATTGAGAAAACATCATCCTATCAATTTGTGCTCTTGGACTAAACATGGCTGGTCCTTTCGATCTATTTAGCAACCTAAATTGAATAGTTGATTTATCAGACACTATTCCAGAACCACCTCCTAATGCATCTATTTCCCTTACTATTTGACCTTTAGCTACACCACCCATAGCTGGATTACAACTCATTTGAGCTATTTTATTCATATCCATGGTTATAAGTAAAACTTTACTTCCCATGTTTGCTGCTGCAGCTGCTGCTTCACATCCTGCATGACCAGCCCCAACTACTATTATATCGTATTTATCTAACATCTTTTTGTTCCACGTGAAACGTTATCGTTTATTTAAGTAATAATTTTCTTTTTCTCTCATTATTTTAGCATCTCTTTTCGACTTATCTTTATAACCACATAAGTGTAATGTTCCATGAATAATTACTCTGTGAAGTTCATTTACAAATAATTCATTTAATTGATTGGCATTATCTTTTACTCTATCAATGCTAATGTATATATCACCTTCAATACTTTGATTTTTTTCGTTAAGTTCAAAAGTAATAATATCAGTATAATAATGATGATCTAATGATGATATATTTAATTCTAAAATAAATTTATCACTGCAAAAGTTATAGGATATATAACTTATATTTTTTCCCTCTTCTTTTATTGTATCTAACACCCATTTTTTTATTCTTAGTTTATTTTTGAATAAAAATGTTATATCTATATTGTTGTATGATATCATTATCTTATTACAGTTATTGTTCCATTCTTATTTATTTCTTTTCCATCTAATCCAATTATATGTGCATCATAAACATAAGTTTCGGTCTCTACAAAGTTGTTGTTTGAATCACTTAAATCCCAACCAATATTTAAATCGTTAATTTCTTTCACCACTTTCCCCCATCTATTATATATAACCATTCTTGATTTTGAGTAATCAATATAAACACCAACAGGTTTAAATATATTTGATGAAGTTCTTGAAATAATTCCATTTGGAAAATATACTATCAATCCACCAATCATACAAACTGTATTTGATGAACTAGTATACCCTGTAATGTTTTCTGTACCTATTATTTTATAACAAAGTTTCTCTTTTGAAAGATCTTCATTTACAATATTGTCTACAAATTGTGTATCTACTGTTGTTCCATTTTGTGAAAAAGGATTTGTAATGGTTTCATCAAGTCTTGTCTCTCTGAATATTACATACTTTTCTACTCCACTGTTCCACGTGAAATATTTGTTCCACCAAAGTTTGTTTGACCCTAATCCTTGTAAATTTTCTAAAAGAATGTTTGTAGAAACAGGTGTAGTATCAGTAAATAAACCACAAGTGTTTTTGGAAACTAAATAATAATACACTCTTCTATTTCCATTTTCTAATAAATCTATTTCATTGATTGGTGATATTGAATTATTGATAGTTTTAAAAAGTGAATAGTTTTGCCCATCTGTTGACTTAAAAATATCTATAGATTTTAAGTCTGATGAAGCGTTAAATCTAAAATTGATATTGATATTATTTGATAAAGTTACATAGTTTATTTTTAAATTTTGATTGGAGTTTCTTATACCTGTTGTATATGTTGTATTGTTCGAACAACTTCTATATTTTAAATTTTTGCTATTTACAGCAGCTACATAATAATCTACTATTTCATTGGTACTTATTTTATCAATATAATTTGTAGTATTATTTGTTACACTATCAATCAATACATAGTTTGTTTTATTTTTCATTTTATAAATGTAATAATATAAAATACTGTCTGACCAGCCAATATATTTTGACCAATTTAAATTAACAAAGTTTGTACATGTATCAATTGATCCTTTCAAATTTATGGTATAATGAAAATCTTCAGGTAAATAATCCCAACGTTTTGTACAACTATCTACAGCTGCTATTACATATTTTAAAGGATTAGATTTTGGGTTTCCCCCTGAAATTTTATCTATAAAAAAGGTATCTATAATTCCTGTTTTTATGGAATTATCATTAAATAAATCTACATACCAGAAACTAGGATAATTGTTTTTCTCCCAAACAATCACAGGAAATTCAGAATCAATATCTATTGTTACATATGCTATTTTACTTTTTGGTAAGTTAAAACTTGCTACATTTTGAGTGTCTGAATAGCAAGATTGATCAACACTTGAGCAGGTATAAACAGTTTCTATATAGTAATCCCAGTTTTTATTACTTGGCACATTTGCATTTAAATGTGTTTGATTTGTTGTAATTTCATTTGTTATAGTGCTAACAAGTATGTATGGATTTGAAGTATTATCCCTTGCATAAACTTTATATTCTTTAAAAGTTCCACATGGAACTGATGAGTTCATATTCCAAAATATTTCATTGTTTAAGTTATCTCTACATACTCTCCTTATTTTTGAACAGAATTGTGCCTTGGCAATATTTGCTAAAATAAGTATTAGTATTAGTATGGATGTTCTTTTTATCAAATCTATTTTGATCCTACAACTACACGTGTTAAATCTTCTTCTTTAAAATATAAATTAGCTAATTCTTTGAGTCTTTCGGCTGTTGTATTTTTTATTATTTCAATAAATTCATAGAAATACGAGTATTCTAAATCAAAATCTTTAAGTATTTTAAAGCGATCTGCTAAGCTAAAAGGTCCATCTATACTTCGTAAAAACGAACCAAGTAGATAGTTTTTAGCTGTTTTTAGTTCTTTTTCTCCTATTGTTTCAGTTCTTAATCGGTCTAGTTCTTTGTAAATTTCAGTTATTCCTGTTTCACATAAATCATTGTTCATTTCAGTATCTATATACCAACATGCATCATAAGGATACGCCTCAATAGCTGAATATATTCCATAAGTTAAACCTTTTTCTTCACGAATATTTTTCATTAAACGAGAGCCAAAATACCCACCTAATATTAAATTCAATAGTTGCATTTCTCTAAAATCAGGATGATTTCTATTGAATAATCTCCTTCCAATTCTAATAGCACTTTGAACAGAGTTCGATTTGTTTATATATAAATCTGTTGGTTTTATTTCATTTCCAACGTAATTGTAAGCTAAATTATTGTATTTTGTAAAAGATTTTGTTCCAAAATTTGAGTTTATTATTTCAATTGTTTCATTATTTACATAACCTGAAACTAAAATATATTTGATTCCTTTTTGATAATGATTTTGATAGAAAACTTTTACTTGATCTTGACTAACTAACTCTATATCTGTTTCATTAGAATATGAACCGTAAATTGATTCGCTACCAAAAATTGCTTGATTAAATGCTCTTCTTACTAAAAACGAGTTTCTTTCCTCGTTTACTTTTAGGTTTTGAATAGCATTTTTCTTTAAAATTTCTAAGTCATTGTTTGGAAAAACAGAATCTGTAAGTATTTCAACTATAAAAGGTAAGCAATTATTTAGGTGTTTATTTAAACAATAAAGTGTGATAATTCCTTCTTCTGTAGTGCTTTTGGTTTGAAAATATGCACCAAAATAGTCTAGTTTTTCTGCTAGTTCTGCAGCCGAATATTTGGTAGTTCCTTCACTCAACATTTTTGATGTAAAGTTAGCTTGGCTTTTATAATCTTGAACTTTTACTCCAGCATCAAAAACTAAATCTAACTTTATAACTTCTTCGTTACTAGCATTTATACTGTATAATTTTATACCATTTGATAATACGTTTTCTTGAGCTTCTTTTATATTTATGCTCTTTATTTCAATGATTGCAGGTGCATTTTTTCTATTTAGTGTCATTTTGTTTCGATAAATAATAAAGAGTTGAACAATTTGTTGGTACCAATATTTGATTCGCCATGTTAATGATATCGGTTTTTGTTACTTTTAAGTACGAATCAGCTTCAGTATTTACTAATTCAATATTACCTAAAACCCATGCGTATGCTAGCTTCATTGCTTTATTTAGAACAGTCATATCATTGAAGCGAATATTTGTCTCTGATTTATTCTTTATTTTAGTTAGCTCACTATCACTTACTCCATCAGTTTTAAATTCGTTTAGCGTGTTTAAAATAGCGTTTTCAGCTGTTTCCATGCTTACTCCCTTGCTTAGTTTTCCTTCTATCATTAACAATCCAGCTTCTACATCCCCACTGATGTATGCATCAAGTTCGCTAAAAAGGTTTTTATTTTTTACCAAATCAGTATAAAACCTCGATGATTTTCCTGACCCTAAAATATCTGTAAGCATATCAGCTGCAAAATAACCTTCATCTGTTCGTGCTGGCATGTGATAGGCTTTTACAATCATGTCTAAAGGAACATCTGCATGCACTGTTTCCGATCTTGCTTCAGTTTGTTTTGGCTCTTGTTCGTAAATAGGTTTTATAATGTCTTGTGCAGGAATTGGTTCAAACCATTTGTTCACTAAAGTTTTACAGGTTTCAAAATCTAAATTTCCAGCAATTACTAAAACTGCATTATTTGGACAATAGAAATTCTTAAAAAAAGATTTTACATCATCAAGTGTCGCATTTTCAATGTGACTAATTTCTTTGCCTATTGTAGGCCAATTGTAGGGATGAATTTTATAAGCCAATGGCAATATTTTTAACCAAACATCGCCATAAGGTTGGTTTAAATAACGTTCTTTAAATTCTTCTATTACTACACTTCTTTGAATATCTAGGCTTTCCTGACTAAAATCTAAGCTTAACATTCTATCACTTTCTAACCAAAAACCAGTTTCAATGTTATTAGCTGGTAAAGTTAAGTAATAGTTAGTTATATCGTTGCTAGTAAACGCATTACTTTCTCCACTTGCATCTTGAAGTACGGTGTCAAATTCTTCAATATTTACTGATCCGCCAAACATGAGGTGTTCAAACAAATGCGCAAATCCAGTTTTGTCAGGATTTTCGTGTTTTGAACCTACATTGTAAAGTACATTTAAAACACAAAGTTGTGTGCTATCATCAAAATGATGAATAACTGTTAGGCCGTTGGCCAATTGATAGTGATTATATTTTATCAAAATTTTTTATATTAGAAAATATATATTTATGCAAAAATAGGAGAGACCTGAACATTATTTTAAACCATTACTTAACACTTAAACGCACAAAAAGAAAAGCTGTATATTTTTATTGATAATATTACAATTTGCTTGCAGTAATATATATTGAACAATAAATGAGTTAAATAGTTGTAAAATGTAAAGATTGCTATTTAAAATCAAATCAAGCTAAACTGTTTGTCATTATTTTGACAAATGATTATTTGTCGCTTTAAATGAAGATGCTAGTTTTATTAACTGTTTAGCTTGCTTTTTGTAAGTAAATGAGATCCAAAAACTAATATTTTTTGGTAATGGTAATATAAATAATTATTTTGCTTCAAAATGTCGTACAGAGATAAATTACAGTACTTATTAGTAAAGAAATTGAATATTTCGAATGCAGAAGCAAAAGAAATTATTTTATCGAAATTGGTTTTGGTAAATGCTGATTATGTGTGCGATAACATTGAAATTTTAGAAACAGATACTGTTTTGTATAAAAATGAAATAGTGCAACAAGGAAAAAAACTTATTTATGTCGCATTGTACAAACCACGAGGTATTGAGTGTACTTTGAATGAAGGAATAGCACAAAATTTAGCTTCTATCATTGATTTTAAAGAAAAACTATTTCCTGTTGGTAGATTAGACAAAGAATCGGAAGGATTACTGATTTTAACAAACGATGGTTATTATTTCAATAAAACAATTAACCCAGCAAGCAAAGTAGAAAAAGAATACATAGTTACCGTAAATAAACCAATTACAGAAGACTTTATTTCAGAAATGAGTAGGGGAGTGGAAGTTTTAGGACAAATTACCTTGGAATGTTTTACAGAAAAAATAGACGATTTTACATTTAAAATCATTTTGGTTCAAGGTTTAAACCGACAAATTAGGCGCATGTGTTTTAAACTTAATTACATGGTTACTAATTTAAAACGTGTAAGAATAGGGATGGTAAAATTGGAAAACTTACAGCCAAGAGAATTTAAAGCAATTGAAAGTTTTTAAATTGACATAGCAAAAGTTAGAATTTTTTATTTATCTCGCTATCAGTAAAGTGTCTAAAGCTTTTTTCTTGAGCAAACTTCTTGGCATTATATTTATCTGAATTGTTTTTAGGAATTGACAAACTATTCCATTCGCTGTTTTTTAGTTGTTTACAATAAAATACAATTTGACCAACATGATATGGATAATGCGCCAATTGCCTGTTAATTGCATCCAAAACCGTGTGTCCTTCGTTTCTTATATAAATTATTTTTTCCAAATCAGTTGGTTTTAAAGAATTTAAAGTCTGAAAAAAACAATCCCAACCTTTATTCCATTCAACTAACAATTCCTGTTTTGAAGAGATGGTATTTTCAAATTCTGCATCCCTGGTTCGCCAAGGTTTTTCGCCATCTGTTGTAAAAATATCTGTCCAACGAGAAAGCATATTTCCGCTTAAATGTTTAACTATAACAGCAATACTATTGGTATTTTCGTTACTAAAAGCCATTAATTGTTTTTCTTCTAATTGATCAATGGCTTTTTCTCCTAAAGATTTATAATATAGAAACTGCTTTTTTACACTTGTTAAATATTGTTCGTTCATTTTACAAACTCATCAAGTCCTTGAATTTAACTGCTTGTCTTCGGCTAACTTCTACTTTCAAACCATCTTTCATGTAAAACAATAAACCACTATTGAAAAAAGGTTCTATTTTATCTAAATAATTTAAGTTGATGATTTGTTGGCGATTAGCTCTAAAAAACATTTTTGGACTCAATCTTTCATCCAATGCATTTAAAGTTCTATGAATTAACGGTTGGTATTTGTCAAAGAAAATTTTGGCATAGTTCCCATTACTTTCTATTAACCTGATATCATTTAATTTAACATACCAGCAACGTTCGCCATCTCTGATAAAAACTTGGCTGTCTTCAGCTAATTTTTGATTATTTCTTTGTTCATCTACCAATGCTATTTGTTTTTTTGCTTTGGTTATTGCCTCACGTAAACGACTGGTTTCTATTGGCTTTAAAATATAATCCAACGCATTTACCTCAAAAGCTTTGATGGCAAATTCGTTATAAGCTGTTGTAAAAATAATGGCTGGCGATTCTATCAATTCTTCCAACATTTCAAATCCTGTTTTTTCTGGCATTTGAATATCCAAGAAAATTAACTGAGGTTTTAGTTTGTCTATTAAGTCTAAACCCTCGTCTGCATTGCTAGCTTCAGCAATAATTTCAATTTCTGTAAACTCTTTTAGTAAGTTTTTTAAGCCTTCGCGGGCTAGTTTTTCATCGTCAATAATGATTGTTTTTATCATAATGGTAAAGTTATTTCGGTTAATACATTTTTGTTATCAAGGTTTTTTATTGAAAAATTGGCTTTTTCTTCAAATAAAATGCGCAATCTTTCTCTAGTATTTTCTATTCCCAAACCGCTTGTTACCGGATTGGGATTGTATTGTCCACTGTTTGTTATATGAATAATGGTGTTTTGGCTATTAACAAATGATTTGATAATAATTGTTCCTCCATTTTTTAAATTGCTTATTCCATGTTTAATACCATTTTCTACCAAAGTTTGTAACATCATAGGCGGTAAATTTGATTTGAGCGTTTCTGGCGATATTTCTAAAACAATGTTTAATCTTTCATCAAATCTTATTTTTTCAATGGCCAAATAATCATACACAGTGTTTAACTCATCTTGTAAGGCAACAGTTTTATTTTTTTCCATTTTCAAAGAACCTCTTAACAAACTACTTAGTTTGGTTATAGCTTCTTTTGCATTTTCCGGGTCAATGTCTACCAAAGTTCTAATTCCGTTCAATGAATTAAACAAAAAATGTGGATTTAGCTGAGTTTTTAAATTATTGTATTGAGTTTCTTTTAAAACGGCTTGCAACTCAAACTTGTCGGTTTCGGTTTTTAAAAGTTTTTCCCAATACACAAAAAAGTGGTAAACTATTGCCCATAGAAAAACATATTTTGATAAATTAAAGAAGAAAATGGGTAAAACTGCAAAGTTTATTTTTGATAAAAACTCTTTTCCTAAATCTAGTTGTTCTGTTGAATCGGACGAAATAGTATAAAAATCAAGAATAACATTTAAAAAAGTAAGTGGAATTGATACCAAAATAATCATTATTATTCCTCTAGGAATTAATTTTGCTAATGGTAAATTGAGCCAATTAGCTTTTATTATTATCAGTCTATAAATATGTGTAAGTAAAATACCTGCTATCCAATTGGCTAAGCCATTAATTAATAAACCAGGTGAATAACCAAATACATTGAGGTAAGTAATGAGTTCAATCAATACAAAAAAGAACCATCCTCCAAACTGGCAATACCAATATATTTTCGATTTATTTAA
>JBMOGB010000143.1:0-9914 GCA_049318585.1 Bacteroidia bacterium
GCATTACCAAATATGTACATTCAACCAGTAAAGGACATGAAGCTGTTCAATTAGCCTTGGCTTTTCAGTTAAAAGCATTTGATTTTGCATCGCCCTATTACCGCGATGAGAGCATGTTGTTAGGTTTTGGATTAACACCTTACGAATTAATGTTGCAATTATTGGCGAAAGCCGATGATCCATTTTCGGGAGGAAGAAGTTATTATTCACATCCATCGTTGCGCAGAGAAGGAATTCCTGTAATGCCACATCAGAGTAGCGCAACCGGAATGCAAGCCATTCCAACTACGGGTATGGCACATGCAGTAGCTTATAAAGAAAGTCAAGGTTTGAACAATCCTGACGAAAAACCAGTTGTTATTTGTAGCCTTGGCGATGGTTCTGTTACCGAAGGTGAAATTGCGGAAGCATTACAAATGGCGGTGTTAAAAAAACTACCAATTATATATTTTGTACAAGATAATAATTGGGGAATTAGCGCCAGTGGCGAGGAAATGCGCGCCATGGATGCCTATGAATATGCCGCAGGATTTAAAGGATTAGAGCGCAGAAGAGTGGATGGAAGCGATTTTGCTGCTTCGTACCAAACCATCAAAGAATGTTTGGCTTATGTACGAGTTCACCGTGCGCCTTTGTTATTATGTGCTAAAGTTCCTTTGTTAGGCCACCATACTTCGGGTGTTCGCAAGGAATGGTACCGCACTGATGAAGACATGGAAAAACATACTGCAAACGATCCATTTCCAAAATTAAGAAACTATATTTTAGAAAATAATATTGCTTACAGCAATGAACTTGACAAAATAAACGAAGAGGCCATAACCTATGTTGCTTCGCAATTTGATGATGCAGTTAATGCACCTGAACCAAGTTTAGATTCGGTAGAAAACCATGTTTATGCTCCATCGAAAGCTGCGGAAGAAGTAGGCAATAGAACTCCAGAAGGCAAAGAACCAACTGTAATGGTTGATGCAGCTTTGCATGCCGTTGATGAAATTATGCGTACCCATCCAGAAGCTATTTTTTATGGTCAGGATGTGGGAGCAAGATTAGGTGGTGTGTTTCGTGAAGCAGCCACTTTAGCCAGCAAATATGGTGAACACCGTGTGTTCAATACACCAATTCAAGAAGCTTATATTGTTGGTTCAACTGTTGGAATGAGTGCAGTTGGCATTAAACCAATTGTTGAAATTCAGTTTGCCGATTATGTTTGGAGTGGTGTAAACCAATTGGTTTGTGAAATTACCAAATCGAGTTACTTAACAATGGGAAAATTCCCTGTAAGTTGTGTAATCAGAATTCCTATTGGTGCATATGGCGGAGGAGGTCCTTACCACAGTGGAAGCATTGAATCAACTTTGTTGACTTTAAAAGGAATAAAAATAGCTTATCCGAGCAATGCTGCCGATATGAAAGGCTTAATGAAAGCTGCCTATTACGATGGAAATCCTTGTATTATGTTAGAGCATAAAGGACTTTATTGGAGTAAAAATCCGGGAACAGAATTGGCTCGTTGTATTGAACCCGATGAAGATTATATATTGCCATTTGGCAAAGCAAATATTGTTCAACATGCCAGCAATGATGCCATAGAAAATGGTGAAAGTTGTACCATTATTACTTGGGGAATGGGCGTGTATTGGAGTTTAGCTGCGTCTAAACAATTTGAAGGAAAAGTAGAAATTGTAGATTTACGTTCACTTCAACCTTTAGACGAAGAAACCATTATGGCAAGTGTTACCAAACATGGAAAATGTTTGGTTGTAACTGAAGAACCTTTATTGAACTCTTTTGCCGAAAGTTTAGCAGCAAGAATTATGCAACAATGCTTTACCAAATTAGATGCGCCAGTAATGACTATTGGTGCTAAAAATTTACCTGCGGTTGCGCTTAACATGGGCTTAGAAGCCGAAATGCTTCCTAATGCCGATAAGGTTGCTGCCAAGCTAAACGACTTATTGAATTTCTAATTAATGGCGTTGATTCTTTGTATAGAAACTGCCACTGAAATTTGCTCGGTTGCCATTGCAAAAGATGGAAAAACCATTGCTTTAGCAGAAGATACTGAAGGTAATAACCATGCTTCGCAATTACATATTTTAGTTCAAAAAGCGTTGGATATCGCACAAATAACTTTGCACGATTTAAATGCGGTGGCGGTTAGCAAAGGACCAGGAAGTTATACTGGTTTGCGTGTTGGTGTGTCATCGGTAAAAGGTTATTGTTATGCTTTGCAAATTCCAATGATTGCCATCAATACGTTACAAAGTTTAGCCAACGGTTATTTGTCAAAAAATCCAACTTTTAACGGTTTGATTTGCCCAATGATTGACGCAAGACGAATGGAAGTTTATTGCGCATTATTTAACAATCAATTGGAAGAAATATTACCTACTCAAGCCAAGATTATTGATGAACATTCGTTCCATGAAGAACTTCAACAAGATGAAATTGTTTTTATTGGAAATGGAGCTAAGAAATGCAAAGAAATAATATCGAATAATGAACAAGGAATGTCGAATTTTGAAGGCAATTATTCTTGTAATGCAAGCTTCTTTTCATCGTTAGCTCAAGCAGCATTCGACAAAAAGCAATTTGAAGATGTGGCATATTTTGAACCATTTTATTTAAAAGATTTTGTGGGGACTGTTGCTAAAAAATTGGTGTAATACCCATAAAATATTGTGTAAAATAAAGGTTATGTTTTAGGAATACTCAATACAAATTCTGCACCCTTTCTTAGCTCACTATTTATAGTAATTGTAACTCCAATTAATTCTGTTAATTGTTTTACTATGTATAATCCCAAACCACTTGATGCTTCTTTACCAGTTGGCTTTGCTGATAATGTTTTAAACCTATTAAACATATTTTCCTTATCTAATTTTGAAAATCCAGGTCCATTATCTTTTACACTTATTTTTACAAAATTATCATCTTCAGTAGTATCAATATTTATGATTGAATTTGATGGAGAAAACTTAATGGAATTACCCACTAAATTGTCTAAAATTCTTTTTAAATGCGATTTCGAATTATAAATTTCAATATGTTCTTGCTCATTGTTAATGACAATTTCAATGTTTTTTTCTAAAGCACTACCTTTAAATGTATTCAAAATTTCATTGGCAATTTCAACTGCTTTAAATCTCTCTTTTTTAATTGAATAAGCAGCATTTTTTTCATTAAATATTTCACTTAAATCTATTGTATCTTTAATTAGTAATAATGAGTCTTTGCATATACCTTGAATATAATTTACATACTCAAGTTTTTCTTGTTCACTCGAATCTTGCTCAACTATTAAATTGACAAGACCTTCTATTTTAATTAAAGGCGACCTTAAATCGTGAGCCAAAATTCCCATTAATAATTGGTTTTCTTCTACTAAATTAGTTAGTCTATTATTTTGTAAAACCGACTCTTTATTCTTAGCTTCAATTACTTCATATTGTTTAACTAACTCATTTTTAGTTTTTCTTACAGTTTTTAAATTTATTACTAAAAACAAACCTACAATGAGTAAAAGGAAAATACTTATTGATAAAAAAGTGTTGTTTTTAGATTCATTTTCTAACAACTTATTTTTAGTAGTTAACAGTTCATTTTCATAAGTTTTTTCTATAACTTTATACTTGGCTTCTATTTCAGCAAACGAAGTTTGGTCTTGCATTTTCTGAACCGTATCTTTCATAAAATTACTTAATGAGTAGTATTTTACTGCTTTTTTATATTCGCCTTTTGTATCATATAAAAGCGAAAAATTCACATAGCAATTTACCAACAAAGATTTCAAATCGTTTTTTAAATATATGCGTTTTGCTATATTCAAGTATTTTTCTGCTTCGTCAAAACGTTTTAGCTTAATTAATGATGTGCCAGCAGCTTCATATGAAATGCCATTATTGGTATTATTTTCACCTCCTCCAGAACTTTCAATTGCTTTGTTATAGTAAATAAATGACTCATTATATTTTCCTAAATAATTATAGGTAGTGCCTATGTTGTGATAAGCTTTTCCTAGTCCAATTCTATCATTTGTTTTTTGTTTAAAAACAACTACTTTTTTTAAAAAAAATAAAGCCGAATCTAATTTTCCCATTTGATTGTAGGCTGCTCCCAAATTAGAATAAATAGCTCCAATTTTATTTTCGTTATTTACTTTTTTAAAATATGCTAAAGCTTTATTATAGTATGAAATTGCAGTTTGTAACTTTGGCATTCTATGGTATATAACTCCCAAGCTTATGTAACATTCGGCAATTCCTTTTTGGTCACCTATTTTTTTTCTTATCTGTAAACTTTGCAGAAGGTATTCAAGTGCTTCATTGAATTTCTCTAATCCATCAAAGTAAATAGCAATAAGTCGTAAGTTTTGAGCCATGGTTTTGTCGTCATTTAAAACTTTATTTAGCTCATAGGCCTCAAATAAAAATATTTTTGCTTTTTCAAAATCACCATATTCAAAATACAAATAACCTTGTAATTGTGTAGCAGCTGCAATACCTTTTTTATAGTTTATTTCTTTTGCTTTTTTAATTACATCATTAGTAGTAAAAAAAACAAATGCTGAATCGTTTTTCAATAAATAAATTGAATCAATTCGCTGGTCTAAAATTAATGTATCATTGTTTTGTGCAAAGGCAAATTTACTTAATAGCAATGCAATTAATATTCCGAGGTATTTATTTAAGTTGAGTAATTTCATAAGCTAAAAGCAGTTTAAATATTCCACTTGCAATATGATTTATTATTTCAACAATACCACATGTTTATTTTTTAATTTTTCATCAATTAAACTGCCCTATTACATTGGAATTTATCTGTTATTTTAGTGCAGTTCACAAAAAACTATTTTTTTTACAAATACTAATTAACTATTCGGTTTTATTGGTAATGTAATTATAAATTCTGCGCCATTACCAAGCTCACTATTTACACGAATATTGCCTCCTAGTAATTCTGTTAATTGGTTTACTATAAACAAGCCCAAACCGCTTGAAGCTTCATTGCCAGTTGGCTTTGCCGAAAGTGTTTTAAATCTTTTAAATAAATTTTCTTTGTCTATTTTCGACAAACCAGGACCATTGTCTTTCACACTAATTATTAAATTATTTTTCTCCTTTTTAGTATCAATACAAACACTAGAATTTAAAGGCGAAAACTTGATAGCATTGCTTAATAAATTATCCAAAATTCGAGATAAATATTCTTTAGAACTTAAAATACTAATTCCTTTAATTTCATCATTTAGTTTTATCTGTATTTGTTTTTCAATGGCAACTGCTATAAAACTATTTATTGTGTTTTCAATGATTTCACTAGGAATAAAAACTTCCATTTTTGTTAAATTTTCATTCGATTTGTCATGATAAATTTGACTCACATTTATTGTGTCTTGAATTAATTTAAGCGAATCATTGCAAATTTCATTGATGTAATTGATGTATAAAGTTTTTTCTTCTTCATTGTTATCTTTATCTTCCAGCAAATTAATTAATCCAATTATTTTCCCAAATGGCGATCTTAAATCATGTGCCAAAATTCCCATCAACGATTGATTTTCCTCAATCAGTTTTTCTAAACTATTATTTTGAATTATTGCTTCGTTTTTCTTGGTTTCAATTACTTTATTCTTAATATGTAACTCTCTTTTATTTTGCTTTACAACTCTTAAATACAAAACAAGAACGGCACTAATTACAAATAAAACAAATAACCCAATAGCTAATACAGTATTGTATTTTGATGCTTGTTCTAGGGTTTTGTTTTCTGCTTTAAGTAGTTCTATTTCTTTGGTTTTTTCAAGAGTTTTGTATTTAGTTTCTATTTCATTTATCGAATGTTGGTTTTCGTTTAGTGTTACTGAGTCTTTTAAATGATTGCCTAAAGTATTATAATACATCGACTTTTTTAAATCACCAGTTTTTTCATACAGTTCGCCTTGCATAAAATAGTTTTCTATTAACTCAGTTTGTAAGTTGTTTCTAGAAAATATTTTTTCACTTATTGACAAATATTTTTTTGCTTCATCGTGTCTATTTAGTTTAAATAATAAATTTCCAGCTAATTTATACGAATCGCCATTATTATCGTTTTGCTCAGCCCTTCCAGTATATTCAATTGCACGTTTACAGTTTTTAAAAGCTTCTAAGTTCTTGTTCTGCAATGAATAAGTAATGGCTAAATTATGGTATGCTTTACCTAACCCAATGTTTTCCTTCGTTTTGGTTTTATTAATTATAACTTGGTTTATATAATAAATAGCTGAATCATATTTCCCTAAAGTATTAAAGGCAGCGCCAATGTTTGAATTGATATCATTGATTGATTTTTCGTTATTGGTATTTATGTAAAAAACCAAAGCTTTTTTATAATACACCAACGCTTTTTGTATTTGAGAAGAGTAATGATATATGATACCAATACTTGCATTACATTCGGCTACACCTTTTTTATCATTTAATTTTATGTGTATTTGTAGGCTTTTAAATGTGTATTCAAGTGCATTTGAATAATCATCTTTGCGTTCATAATAAATGCCAATTAAACGAAGGTTCTTGGCCATTACTTTATCATTATTTAGTTTTTTATTTAACTCATAAGCATCAAACAAATACTTTTTTGCTTTATCATAATTACCATAATCTAAATACAAATAACCTTTCAACTGTGTGGCTGCTGCTATACCATCTTCGTAATTTATTTTCTCAGCAGATTTTATTGCCAATTCAACTGAAGAAAAAGCAAAAAACGAATCGTTTTTATTAGCATAAATCGAATCAATTTTTTGATCTATAAATTCCTCTTCACTTGTTTGAGCTACTGTTATTATTGCATTTACAATAAACAGTAATAAAGTTAGTAGCCTATAAAAGTAATACTTTTTCATTGATTTTCTAAAACGCCAAAATAACAATATTTATTTAAAACTTTGAATGATTTTTTGCAAAAAAAAGCTTGATTTCAATAATTGAAACCAAGCTTTTTTTTGTTAATAAAACTTATATGCTAGTGAACCTCCAACGGCTATTGCTATAAATAAAACTAAATAAATAAGTGAAACTATTAAAGTAATTAACCCTACAATTTTAAAATTCTGTCGCAAATTATTTAAGCTTAATTCTAGTAAAACACCATCGTATTCTTTCAATGCTTTTTTACAATATTTACTAAAATTATAGAGCTTATAAATTGCATATAGGTATATAAAAGTGAAAATTAAACTAGGAATAAACAGTAATAATTTTGAGGCGTTTATATTGTTTGAAAAACCACTAAAACCAAGTGAATATACTAACACAAAAAAACCGAAAAATAAAATAATAAACCCAATTAAAGCTATAATTCTAGCCCATTTGGCAATTGAAAATAAATGACTTTTAGTTTTTGAAGTTAATACAATAAATTCAGGAGCTAAGTTTTCCAATGATTAGTGATTAATGGCTATTTTTTTGTTATAAACCTTGTTATCAGCAATCACTTTTACTATATAATTTCCATCTTTTACATTGTTTACATCCATTGAGTTTTCTAAACTGTTTTCAAATTGTTGGCTTAAAACTTCGTTTCCATTGATGTCAAACAAAGTAACTGTAGCATTTTTTACTAATGTATTAAACGATAATTTTAATTCATTACTTACAGGATTTGGGAATATTTTAGCAGTAAACGCTAAAGCTTCATTTACACTTGATCCTGCTTTTTCTGATACTTTTAAAACTTGAGTTTTGGTAGTGTTTCTAGTAATTGCAAAAGCACCATAAAAATTAACATCGCCAGTACCTTTTGCTGGAGCAGTCCATTGGAAAGTCCAAATTGCAGTAGCAATATTTTTAGGAGTTGAATGTGTAACAAATTTTCCAATAACCCAATTTCCTACTCCTGATGCCAACGTGCCTAATAATGCACCAGTAGGACTTTGAGGCGAAACTTGAAAACCTTTATTACCAGTTCCTGTAAGAGTAACTGTTACAGTATATGCAGTATTTGGTGTATATCCTTCAGTAGGAACATTGGTAGATAAAATTCCAACAGCTTCAGTTGGCGAACCTGAATGACAACCAGATGTAAAACATGTTCCTCCCCCATCTCCTGGCGATCCTGTTCTTGCCCCAGGTGTTCCAGTTGGTGAAGAATTGATGCCGTTGTTAATAAATACCATAGGTAAAATTAGTGCGCTGATTATGAGTAATTTTTTGTTCATATATTTTATTTTAATGTTGCAAACAAAACTATTTTATTTGCATTTCAATGTCATTTTTTTTTAATAAAACTAGTTTTTAATTTTTTAACCAAGCCTCCGGATTTAAAGCTTTCTTTCCTTTAAATATTTCAAAATGTAGTTCTGTTTTTTGTTCAAAGTCAAGTGTAGATACTGAGCCTAAAACATCTCCAGCATTTATTTCTTGTCCTCTCCTCACTTTTACATTATAAACTTTTGCATAAACTGTAAAGTATTCACCATGTTTTATCAAAATTACACTATCCATTCCGGGAACTTCAAAAATGGCTTTTACTTTTCCTTTGAACACACTTTTCACAGTTGTTTCTTTTTTACAAGCTATGTTAATTCCGTTATTGGTTGTATAAACAGCTTTTAGAGTTGGATGCTGATGGGTTCCAAATCCTTCGGCTATGTATCCATTATTTACTGGCCAAGGCAAACGATTTTTCATGTTTTCAAATTTTGCATTGGTCAATAAATCATCAGGCGAAAGTGATGATTCAGGAACTTTCTTGGTTTCAGGTTTGGTTTCAATTCCTTTTTTCTTGTTTGAAGCTATTAGTTTTGCCCTTTCTTTTGCCGCTTTTTCATTGGCTATTCTTCGTCTTTCTTCCTCTCGTCTTCGTGCTTCTTCTATTTCTTTTTGAATTAAATCTGATATTTTTTGAGAAAGTTTCTGGAAATTTCTCTCGTTTTGAGCTTGCTCTTCTTGCAGTACTTTTTGTTTTTGTTGCAAGCCAGTAAGTACTTTTGTCTCTACTTTTTTGTCAACTTCTAGTTCTTTTTTCTCCCCTTCTTTTACAGTGTATAACTGTTCACTTTGCTTTTTAACTTGAAGCATATTGTTAATTTCATCCTCTATCGATTTTTGAATATTAACAATTAAACGAGCTTGAAGTTGCTTGTATTCCGAAAGTTTGTCTAAGTATTTTATGCGTTTGTAGGCATCGTTAAATCCTTCAGCGTTAAATATAAAAGCCAAATCGTTTAAGTTGGTTTTATTTTTATAAATAGCCACCATATTGTTGGCGTAATCTTTCTTAAGCCTTGCTAATTGGGCTTTTAACGTGTCTATTGTAGTTTTACTTTTATTTACTTCTACCGATATTTCAAATATTTCCTGACCAATATTATTGATTACTTTTTCACGCGTTTTTATTTGCGCATTGATGGCTTTTAGCTCAGTAAGTTTGGTGTTTTCCTTTAGCTTATTTTCAGCAATCACTTTTTTTGTTTCGCCAATTCTGGCTAATAAAGTTTTGCGTTCGTTTTCTAATTGTTTTCTTTTTTGAGATGTTTTTTGTGCAAAAACTAAAGTGTTTAAAAACAACAAAACAACTACAAGTAAAAGGGCTTTACTTGTAATAAAATATTTAATGGCTAATGGTTTTATAACTGGCTGGTACACGTATTTGAGGATCTTTCTTTTTATCAAATGCAAAGTTGAAAAGTTTCATGGTGCATCCTAAATTTTTTTCTGCCCTAATGTTGATAGCTAACTCACTTGGGTAATAATTTGTACCATTTGCTATATATTCGTTGTACTTAACTGCTAAATTTTGGTTTTTATAAGTGTCTTCTAATTGATTTGCTTCTAGCTTTGCTATTTTATTTATTCCATAATAACATTGTTGCGAAGCACCATCAAGCAAGGTTTTTAAAATATATTGTGTAGCATTTGAATCTA
>JBMOGB010000144.1:0-9805 GCA_049318585.1 Bacteroidia bacterium
AAATGGTGGTATATTGCCAATCTAAAAACTAGTATTTATATAAAAAAATAATGTATATTTCCATCAATTCTATAGAATCAGAATCAAGAATTATACAGAGAGAATTAAATTTCTTTTCTGTAAGGAAGTTTATTTTGCTATATATTATAAATTTTTTGGATGGTGTAATAGATCGTTTCAGAACAAGAGTTGATGCAGATTTAGACCGTGTATTAATACACTTAAGTGGAGTAAATGCGATAATAGAAACATACACTCCAGAACAAGCAACAAAAGAACTTAAAATAGTTAAAAATGTTATTCCAATTTACAGAAAAGCAAAAAATAAATTGGAAGAAATTAAATATTTAGATGATGCTGGTGTTGAATATAAGATAAAAGAGTGTCTTGTTTTATTGCAGGATATAGATATTCAACTTAGAAAAAAAGTCCATTCAATAAAACACACCGAAAAAATTCCCACTGAATTGATTAATGTTTTGGTTGGAAATTCGATGTCTGCACTTTCAAAATCTTTAAACTAAAAACCAGTAATGTCCATTTCTCAAAGAGACATTGTGGAAGTTGAATTCAATTTACCCCAAGGCAATATTTTCCACCCTGCAATTGTACTTTCCAAGAATGAAGCAATTGACCAGGAAGAATCTTTTGTAGCGGTAATGATGACAACAACAGACCATGATGATGAATTTTCATATACTATAACAAGTGATATGCTTACTAAGCCTCTTGCAGGAAATATAAAACACTCGGAAGTGAGACTGCATTTGATAGGTTTCTTCAAAATTGAAAATGTTCGAATGAATTCTCACTATAATACCCAAATAAAAATAGACGAATTTAAAACATTGATCAAGTACATCACTGAACTTGCTTTTGGTGTAAAAGTAATTTAGACTCATCTAAAATATTCAATCCTGTAAAATTTTTAAATACCTTCATTTACAGCCAATGCGGTTTTGCAAACTGCATTTACTTATTATTATCATTTGCAATGCGTAAAACACAACCACTTTAGCCAAAAACTAAAGCGGTTTTTTGTTTTAAAAACACGTTATTTGACGTGAAAAATGCACTTAAACAATTATCATTTTTATTCCTCAAAAAACTACCTTTATAGCAAGCCCACAAAGGGTTTGCAAGGTTATGGGTTGGGTTACCGCTTCCACTTCAATGGTAAAGAGAAGGATTCCGAGGGAATGGGCGGGGGCGGAAGTACTTATGATTATGGCTTCCGTATTTATAATGTTCAATTAGGTAGATTTTTAAGTATCGATCCTTTAACTAAATCTTATCCTGGACTTACGCCTTACCAATATGCTTCAAATACACCAATTTGGGCTATGGATATAGATGGTCTAGAAGCGTGGGTTGCAACACAGAAATGGAATCCAGATGACCGCAAAGCGTTTGGTATTTTTGTTCAAAATGAAATTAAAACCATTTTACGAAAAACAAGTGCTAATGAAATAAATAAAAACACTGTTTTTGATTGCGCTGACTTGGCAGTTCATCTTTTAATTAAATATGCTGAAATGAAAGATCTTCCTGTATCTTTTACGTTAGCTGATGGACAAATAATTAGTAATTCAAGTACTTCGATAAAACTTCCATCTGCTGATGGAAAAGAAAATGAAATTGCACTTACTAATAAAAATTTCGAAGATATTGTTCGTGGATATAGTAATGCAAAATCTCTCCATAATGACATGGTTAATATAGATGGAGAAATACCTCAAGCAGGTGATCTTTCTAATTCAACTGCTCACGTAAATGTAGTTAGAAACCCAAATGAAATGCTTTGTCAACAAGACGCATTGTCAGCAGAAAACAATGGATATGTTTCAACAATATCAGGTACTACTGGAGATACTAACGGTTTGCCAGGTGTCCCCGTAACTAATGACAGACTTCATGTATTTTCTCCTGATGAAGGTATGCAGTGGATGATGTGGAGCGTTTTTAAGCCATCACCCAAATTACCGGAAATTAAAGTTGAACCACTAAAAAAAGATAATGTTGAAACTGGTAACAATTCAATGGGGGGATTATAAATGAATAAAGTTCGATATACATTTCTTTTTTTTTATATTAGTCTATTTGCATGTTCAAGTGATTTATCACAGAGAAAAAATGATATTAAAATAGAAAAAATTCTAACTTGCTTCAACTCTCAGAACATGGGGAAAATAGACTCGTATATTTTCCTACCTAAAACAAGATTAGTATATTTATTAAGTTGTGATACTCTATATATTTTCTCTATACAAAATGAAAATTTAATAAAAAGGGAAGCTATTTTAGAAGTTTTAAGAATTAAAAACCCTAAATCATACTTCATAAGACTGCTTCATACTGAGCGTAATTTTTGTATTTTATCATTTAATAAAGATAGTTCTCATACCTTAGGTTTTTCTAAACGAGTTTCTTTTTTAGAACTTGATGATTCTCTAAACACAATTTCGAATCACATTTTCTTAATGGATAAAGAAATAACAATTGAAGAGCAAGATTTTTATAGTAGTTATTATGCAATTTTTCTGAATAATAAATCTTTGTATATTGATAATTTATTATTAAGAGACTTTATATTAAGCGGTGGAAAAATAATTGAACCTATAAATAAAAATAATGACCAGTTTATTATTGATATTATGAATAAAGATAGTATTGGTATAAGAAAAATAATGGTCAATGGTATCATAAAAGGATACTACTATTATAATAATAATAATTATCTCGACACCATTTTGGTAAATAAAAAAGACACCTTTTTATGTAAATTTAATTACCCAATTAATGGAACACTTGTTAACAAAAAGTTATTTTTTATCCATTCAAAGTATTTGGATTTACAAAAGAAAAAATGGTTTATATTTAGTCCGTTTATTTCAGTTTATCGGCCAATAAATAATGGAAAGGAAGTATATTGGAAAGAAGGGAGCAAAATTAAATCCCAAGAAATCAAGTAAGAAGTATTCCTAGTAAATCCATAGCTAGTTTACTTATAAACCGGCAGTGTTCGATTCGTCACTTTTGGAAAAATAGAAATTGTAAAATTTTGAATTATAATAGATAGTGGAATTTTTAATCTTAAAATAAGTGGCAATCATTAGCCTCATATTTTATAATATTCTTCAAACAAGGCATTGTTATTGGTTTTATTTTTTCTTTGTGTTCAGTTCATCTATTTTCAGAAAAGTGACTTTCTAAATATTGGAAAAACAAGAGCAAAGGAGGCAATAAATGTCTCTTGTTTGTATTTAATGCAACAATTTACAATCACATAAAAGCGAGTGTAACTTTTAAATGCAAACCAAAAACGAATATGCTTCGCTATGCGTTTTTACAAACCACTTTAGCCCAAAACTAAAGCGGTTTTTTGTTATTACTTAAAAGTTCAATTTTGTGGCTTAAACAAACACAAAATGAAACACTTAGTATTAACAAATGCCAAATTTGTATATTGGCATTTGCAATTTGATGAATTTATAAAAACCATTGGTTATGGTAATGGAAGAGAAACCAATTACGAATCAAACATCAAAGAGTTTTTACACTTTTTAGAAACTAAAAATATTGGTTCTATTCAAGAAGTCAACCAAATCCATATAGGTCAGTATTATCAATACATAAGCAATAGGCCAAAGTTACGAACCAAAGGAATTTTAAGCGCATCAAGTATTAATCACCAATTACTTGCATTGCGCTTATTTTTTGACTTTTTGTTAGATTGTAATGAAATAGAATATTCACCTGCTCGAATTCCTAAATTCAGAATTTCGGGTTACAACCCAAGAAACATAGTTTCCATTGATGAAATTAAACTCATTTATAAAAAAGCCAAAACAATACAGAACAAGTCCATCATAAGCTGTGCTTATGGCTGTGGATTGCGAAGAAATGAAATAACCAATTTAAACGTAAGCGATATAGATTTAAAGAATAATACACTTTTGGTAAGAGTAGCCAAAGGAGGAAAAACTAGGTTAATTCCACTTTCTGATAAAGTAGTATTTCATTTTAAAAAATACCTGAAATTTCATAAAAACAATTACGAACAAATCAACTACCAACAATTACCATTTTTTATAAATAAAAACGGGAGTCGAATGCAAGGCAGTAAAATAAACCAACGACTCAAAATAATTATTTCAAAAACCAAGAGCGATGAATTGATAAGTAAAAATATTACTTTGCATTGTTTAAGGCACAGTATAGCGGTACACCTCATAAATAATGGAGCAGCCATCACCTTTGTGCAAACCTATTTAGGTCATAGTAGTATTGATACTACCAATTTGTACGCAATTAAACGAAAACGCAAATCAGCCGTTTTAAACGCTTTTAGATAAAATGGAATCGCAGGACCTAAATACTTATTTGAGTCTTCAAAAACATACTCAAAACACCATAAAAAGCTATACTTTTATTATTGATCGATACCTGAAACAACATCCTGAAGCATGGCAATATGGATACAAGGAAATTATGGATTATTTTAAACAAAGATTGTTAAATGGAAAAAACCGATCTGGAATTATTTTATTGCAAGCTGGAATAAAAAAATACTATGACTATTTGCTACATACTGGAATAATATATTATCACCCTTGCAGAACTATTTGCATAAAAAAACAAAGCAAAAACATTGTTCATCGCGATTTATTTACCAACCAAGAGTTGAGTTTGCTGCTAAAACGAGCCGAAAGATATGCCGTACTAAAATACAGAAACAAGATGCTCATTTCATTGCTAATATACCAAGGTTTAACACTATCAGAGGTTATTCAATTAAATACAACGGATATTGATTTAGACGAAGCCACTATTAACATAAGGGCAACCCCTACAGTAAACAAACGCATTTTAAACTTTAAACCAAGCCAACTTATTTTGTTAGATAAATACCTTCGATTAAGTAGATATAAACTAATAAAAACAGATACCAATGCTTTGTTGTTAAACAAATTGGGTAATCCAATAAAAGCAGATGATGTACAATATTTAGTAGAAACGTTTAAGTATTTGTTTCCAGATAGAAAACTTAACCTACAAACCATTAGGCAAAGTGTAATAGCCAATTGGCTTAATATTTACCAAATACCATTAGAAGATGTGCAATTACTAGCTGGACACAAGCGTCCTTCAGCTACTTTAAAATACCAATTACCCAATATGCAACAAGCGGTGAATACGTTGAATGCGCATTTTCCTATTTGATAGAAAAGAGGCAGAATGTTGCCTCTTTTTTTGTTCATTCTGAAATTTAAAGTTAATTATTTACAGTTTTTTAGAAGTTATAAATCGAAAACTAGTTTACCATATGATAGCATTTAAATTATTATTTCCTAAAACACATTGTTTAAAAAGATCACCATTTCTTTGATAATCTATATAATAATATTGGTAGTTAATTCGCTTAACATCTAGGCGTATAGACTCTCCTCCTTTTGAAAATACTTCAAGTCTAAATACGTCATCTGTATATTCATTTGTGAAAAATTTACCATGTCTTCTATTCAGAATAGATAGGTTAAGTATATCAGCAATTAATTTAATACTGTCTCTATCAACTATGATTCGATGTCTGGCACTATCAGAATATTCAATTCTTTCCACTAATGTGCTATTGCATAACTTATCTAATGGATCACAATAGCATCCATTCGCTAAATAATAAATACCATAACCTATTGATATGAAGAGTATTATTAATACAAGTCTTAATATTTTTACTAGCTTTTTCATGTTATTGGCTTTTCAACTTATCAGGTTTAATAAGGGTTCCTATTTTAGTACTTTGAGTATTATAAACTCCTGCGCCAAATTCCATCCCCGTTCCAACAGATGTTGAAAAAGTATTATAAGTTGGAGTATAACCACAATCGGTAAATGGTAAAGGACAATTAATATCACTTTCAGCATATCCAGTTGTCGAAGAAGCTCCAACTAAACCAATTCCCCCGTCAACAATTTTAGAAGCTCCCTCGAATGCAGTACTACTCAGTCTTGCACTTGGTGATTCGAAGAAATCAGTAATACCTTGTGAGTATGATACACCTGCCTCAGCTCCAAATCCTGCTCCAAATGTAAGGTATGCAAATGTCCCTCCTTTATCATCTCCTTTATTGATAGTAACTAAATCAAATGAAGCATAAAATCCCCCAATAGCAACCACTTCTCCTCCTAAACTTCTTGTATTTGCATCTGGCTGTATAGTTTGATTGCTTTTTGTTGCTGCTGGCAATTCAGTATTAATTATTGGAGTCGTGGGGAATATTTGTCCTGGGTCATACTTACTCATAACTGTTTCTCTCATTCCTTGAGGTAATGTGAAGGTTTGATTGAATTCAGCAGTTTTTACAACTAGTACAGGATATTTTTTAAGTTTATCTTCTGCAAAATAAACTATTATATCTGCTCCTTTCTTATCAATAAAATACAAAGGATTGTTACCAGAAAAAGAATATGGAGTAATCTGAGGATATTCCTTGGACTTTGGATCAAGACTTAACCATTTACCTAATCTAGGGTCTTGTACTCTTTCTCCATAATCATAGGTATTTCCTTCACCGTAAGTTTCGTTATCCTTTTCTTTACCATTGAAGTGGAAGCGGTAATCAACCTCACAAACCTGTAAACCCTTTACAGGCTTGCTATAAAGGTAGTTTTTGGGGTTATAAAAATGGTAAATGGTTAGATGCATTTTATTTATTCAAATGAACGAATAAATTTTATTTACTGGATAATTATTTTTTATGGTTTTTGAAATTTATTTTCAAATCAAAAGCCATCGACAATTATTGAATAATCCATTTATAGCTTTTGCTCATTTGAACAAAAGTAATTTAAACATATTTGATGGTTAGTAATTTTGTATCAGTGAACATCATATTAAATGCTCAAATCATTGCGCTGGCAAAGCATCTAGCGCTTCTAATGCATCTTACATCGCTAAGGTAACCATGTCTATGTGTTTTGTGGTATGAATCCTCCTACACCACACTATCAAAATATCAACCCTTGTAAATCATGTATTTGCAAGGGTTTTTTATTTAGGTTTGCTACAGGGTTAAGCTTTAAAGGTTAATTTATATTATCTCCAAAACCTTTTCAGGTGGACGACCAACAACAGCTTTGTCGCCATTTACAATAATAGGTCTTTCAATCAAAATAGGATTGGTAACCATAATCTGAATCCATTCTGAATCATTAAAAGTTTTACCTTTAAAGTTTTCTTTATAAACAGCTTCACCTTTTCTTATCAAATCAATTGGAACAAGGTTTAGTTTTTTTAAAATAGTTTCTAAATCTTTAGTTGTTGGTGGGTTTTTAAGGTAATCAACTACCTTGAAATCAATATTTTTTTCAGTTAAAATAGCTAAAGCATCTCGGCTTTTACTGCAACGGTTATTGTGATATATTGTAATCATATTATTATTATTTTGTGAAATTGAATTGCACCAATCACAGTTTGAAAAATCTTCTAAAAATCCTTTTCCTTCACATTTAGGACATACATAACCGCAAGTTGACATTGGACAAATATAGTTATTAACCCAAAATACGCATTAGAAAATCTATTGCGAGTCAAATCTACTTCAAATCAGCGGTTTCTTAAATTTTAAAAACGTAGCACAGCTATGATTTTAAAATTTAAGAAACTGATTTATTGTATATTTAACTCTCACAACGAAGTTCTAATGCGTATTCTGGGTTTAAAAAGAAAAAACGAGACCTCCTTGCGGAGACCTCGTTTAACCTATGAAACAAATTTACACTTCTACCCCAAAGTGTAATATTATTTATAACGAAATAATTTCTTGTTTGTTTGCTCTTTTTGGAAAATATTTCAATTTCATTGATTCTGAAAGCAATAACATTACAGGAACCAAAATTAAAGTTAACAAAGTAGCGAATAATAAACCAAAAATCATGGTCCAAGATAATGGTCCCCAAAATGCAACACTATCGCCTCCAAAATAAATATGAGGATTACCTTCTGTAAATAAAGTAACAAAATCAACATTTAAACCTATTGCCAAAGGTATTAAACCTAACATGGTAGCAGTAGCTGTTAATATTACAGGAGTCATACGGGTTTTCCCTGCTTCAATAATAGCTTCTTTAAGTTCCATTCCTTGTTCTATAAGTATATCGGTAAATTCAACTAATAGAATACCATTCCGCACCACAATTCCCGCCAGCGCCACTACTCCAATTCCTGTCATTAGGATTGACATATCCATTTTGAAAATAGAAAATCCTAACAATACACCAATAATACTTAGTATAATTTCACTTAAAATAATGATTGGTTTTGACAATGAATTAAACTGAGTTACCAAAATCAAAAATATTAAACCTAAAGCTATTAGCATGGCTTTACCTAAAAATGCGCCTGTTTCTGCTTGTTGTTCTTGTTCACCTGTCATGTCGGTAGTTACAGTTGAAGGTAATTTATATTTTTCAACTGCTTTTTTTACTTGTGCCACAACTTCATTGGCATTATAATCCGACAACACGTTAGAGCCTAAATTCACAATTCGTTTTTGATTTTTGCGTTTAATACCACCATATGTTTGGCTGTATTTTAACTTAGCTACCGATGATAAAGGAACCGAACGTAACTGGCCTCCCATGTTCATATCGCGGTAAGTAATTTTCAAATTCATTAAAGCATCAATGTTATTTCGTTGGTCAAATTTGTAGCGCACTTGAATTGGATAATCATCTTTTGCATCTTTAAATTTAGAAACTTCCATACCAAATATTGCACCACGTAAAGCTTGTCCAATTTGAGCCGAAGTAATGCCTTCTCTGTTTGCACGTTCTCTATCTACTTCTATTAATATTTCGGGTTTATTAGTTACCAAATCCGATTTTAGTTCTTCTACTCCAGGAATTTGCAATGAGTCTAAATAATGCTTCAATCCTTTTGAAACACTGGTAAGTTCATCAAACTCATCGCCTATAATTTCAATATTAATTTGCTTTCCTGTTGGAGGCCCACCTTTTTCTTGTTCTACTGTAATTTGAGCACCAGGAATATTATTAACTACTTTTCTAATTCTATCAATATATGGAGTTGTTTCTTCACCATTTCGTTTTCCAAATTCTACAAAAGCTACTGTAACTTTTCCTAAATTAGATTTTGCTCCAGCTTCAAATTGGGTTGGATCACCCGCACCAATTGCCACATTTGAAATTACCGATTCAACTATTTTATTGCTATCGCCAATTTCTTTGTAAATTCTTTCTTCTACTAATTTGGTAATTGAATCTGTTACAATTTGATCTGTTCCAACTGGCATTTCAATATAAGTATATACAAAATTTGGAGCTGCTTGAGGGAAGAAAACCACTTTTGGTGAACGTACTTTTACTAAAAATATACTAAAGAATAACAATCCAATGGTTCCTACTAATAAGAAAATGGGTCTGCTTCCTTTTAAACACCAAGTAATTAAAATTTTGTATCCTTCCTGAACACTAGGCCAAGTTTTGGTTTGAAATTTCTCAATGTATTTGTACATAACAAACCTGTTTAGGCAATATAAACCATACATTACCACTACAAAATTACCTAATCCAAAATTTCCAATTATATAAATTAAAAGAGCAATTACACCAAAAACTATTGATGTAATCATAAAACCTTTTTTGTTATTTCTTTGCGCTTCTTCTTCTTCATGGGTTTTCATAAAACCAACAGCAAATACAGGATTAATAATATATGCTACAACTAACGAAGCCAATAATGTAATGATTAAAGTTACTGGTAAAAAAAACATAAATTTAC
>JBMOGB010000145.1:0-9775 GCA_049318585.1 Bacteroidia bacterium
GTTAAACAGTTTTGACTCTTCTTTGTTCTTTTTGTCGCTTTGAAAATCACTCAGCAATACTGCATATTGCTCATCTGAAAGCTTAGTAGTTGGCTTAGCCTCAACGCTATGTCCTTTTTTGGCCAAATGCTCCACAAGGGTTTGCATTCCTACATTCAGCTCTTTTACTACTGCGTTTAATCGTTTTGGTCCTGTGCTTTCGCTCATTAAAATTGTATCGAATTCTTTATAAATTGTGGGCGAATATCGGTTTTTTTACTGAAATACATTGTATTCCGAAAAAAGTATTTATTTTTTTATATTATTTACTTCCTAAATAGTATCAATTATCAGTTGATATTACAATGATTTATTTAAAAAAATTCTAAATATTTCAAACCAAACCCATTGATTTTATTATGATGGTCAATGGTTTTAACAAATATTTGAAGTTTAGTTTAAATATGTCTTTTTGATAAAAACATGATAAAAACCAATCATTTATAATTTATCTAAATTATTCAAAATAATTGAAATTCCTTTTTCTAATTCCTCATTTGTAATAATAAATGGTGGAACAATTCGAATGCAATTATCGGCATACAAAAACCAATCTATTATTAAACCATTGGCCAAACATAATTGACAAAGTTGGAGTGTTTCATCAAAAGTACTTAATTGCGCAGCAAGCATTAAACCTTTTCCCCTAATTTCTTTTATTTTTGGGTGTTTCAATTTGCTCCTTATCAATTCCTCTTTTTCAGGAATTTTATTAATTAAATCCAATTTTTCTAATTCATTTAAACCCGCCAAAGCACCAGCAGCTATTACTGCATGTCCACCAAAAGTAGTAATATGACCCAATATTGGATTGTCGGTAAATACATGCATGTAAGTTTTAGAAGTAATAAATGCGCCTATTGGCATTCCGGCACCTAATGCTTTACCGAGTAATAATACATCTGGAATAATTCCCCAATGTTCAAAAGCAAACATTTTACCTGTTTTACCTATTCCAGCCTGAATTTCATCAAAAATTAAAAGGGCTCCCAATTCTTTGCATTTTGCTTGTAAAGCAATCAAAAACTCAAGTGTTGGAACCAAGTATCCTGCTTCGCCTTGAATGGTTTCAATAATTACACAAGCAGTATTTTTATCTATTATATTTAATGAATCAATATTGTTAAATTCAATAAAATGCACATTGGGTAAAAGCGGACGAAATGGTTGAGTATAATATTCATTGCTATTTAAACTTAAAGCGGCATGCGTACTTCCATGATACGCATTTTTACATGCAATGATTTTAGACTTTTTTGTTACTCGTTTTGCTAATTTCAATGCGCCATCAGTAGCCTCTGCACCAGAGTTTACAAAATATATACAGTCTAAATTTGGGGGCAAATAACTAGTTAGTTTTGCAGCTAAAAGTGCAGTTGGTTCTTGCACAAATTCGCCATAAACCATTAAGTGCATGTATTTATCTACTTGGTTTTTGATGGCATTTTTTACAGCTTCATTTCCATGACCAAGACTGCTAACTGATATTCCCGAAATAAAATCCAAATACATTTTTCCATTTGGATCTGTAAGGTAAACGCCTTGGGCACTGCTTACTTCCAACATCAATGGAAAATTAGTAGTTTGTGCTTGATGTGCAAGGAATAATTGTCGATTAGTTAACATGGGTGCAAATTAATTGAAACTATTTGAATATTTTACTTTTGTAGGTTTGTAGGAAACTTAAAACTAAGGCAGGTAGCTTAACTTAATTTCAGGTGGAATTTTTACAATTGTTGTTTTATCGATTTAAAGACTAAATTTTTCCAACTATTTAATTGCTTTTTATGGTATTGACATCTTCAATTATTTAGTAAATTGGAGTTGAATTAAATTGTAAACAATGACTACTATTGTATTTATAAATTATTTAAAATAAAACAATGCCAGCATATCATGGAGGTTCATTTTTTAAAGCCATTGGTGAAGATTTTAAAACCATAGAAAATAAAGACACAATTATTAGTGCCGATGTGTTAGATGCATGGTTTGATCCATCGCCAAAAATAATAGAAAAACTATCTGAAAACTTATCGTTTTTTATAAAAACTTCCCCTCCTACTCACTGCGAAGGATTGATAGAAACAATTTCGAAAAACAGGGGTATTCCCATTGAAAACATTGCTGTTGGCGGTGGTTCCAGCGATTTGATGTTTTGTTATTTTCCTAATCTTATTACACCAAAATCAAGCATCATGATTTTGGATCCAATGTATGGCGAATACAAGCATATTTTTAACCACGTAATTGACGTAAACTTATCGTTATTTTCTTTAAAAAGAGAAGAAGATTTTGTAGTAAATACAGCTCAATTGTTGGCTGAAATATTGGTACAAAAACCAGCTATTTTAGTAATGGTAAATCCGAATAGTCCTACAGGAAAATACATTCCAAAAAATGAAATGATTGATTTAATCAATCAAATTCCAAAATCCACCACCATCATTATTGATGAAACATATATTGAGTATTTAAACAAAGCTTTTTCATTGGAATATTTAGTGGTAAATAATCCTAATGTGATAGTAATAAAATCAATGTCGAAAGTATATGCACTAAGTGGAGTTAGGGTGGCTTATATAATGGCGCATAAAAATATTATTCAAAAATTAAATCAATTTATTCCGCCTTGGTCTGTTAGTTTGCCAGCCCAAGTTGCAGCTATTGAAGCCTTAAATGACGAAGCCTATTATTTACCAAAATACCAGCAAACACATGTGTTAAGAAATAAAATGATAGCTGATTTAAATGGAATTTCTAACATAAAAATTTACAACAGTGTATCCAATTTTTTTATGATTGAATTACTTTCAGAAATAAATGCTGATTTGATTTGCGAAGCTTTAGCTATCCAAAATATATTTATTAGAAATTGTGATTCAATGAGTATTCAATTTGAAAATAAATTTATAAGAATAGCTGTTAAAACTGAAATAGAAAACGAAAAAATAATAAGCGCTTTGAAGAAATTTTTATTGTAAAAAACAATAAAATCGAATTGCTTAAAACAGTTGGATTTACACTAATTTCAGGGTTTAAACTAATACTTTTTGTTAATTACTAACCACCTAAAAGCCCAAGCCCATTTTAGTTTTATTTTATTGGTTTGTATGTTACTTTCTTTTATTATTTGTTGCCAATCGTTTTTAACAAAACTCCTAGCTACCGAAAGCTTTGCATCATTTTTTACTAAGTACGATTTGCTAAATATTTGGGTAAGCCATGCAATGGAATAATAGGCTAAAAAATGCCTGTGTAAATCGTTAATTATAAAACCATGTTTGGCATTTCGGTTGCACCATTTCAGCAAGTCAATAATTTCCTGGTTTTGTAAATGATGGGTAAACAAACAAGCCAACGCAAAATCGAATTGAATACTCATGTTTGGCAAATCTTTGTAATCGGCCTCAATGAACATAATTTCAGGAAAACCTTTGGCTTGTTTTTTTGCATAATCAATGCAATCTTTTTTTAAATCAACACCTATAAAATTGAATTTTAATTGATGTTTTCTAGCCCATTTTGCTAAATAAATAAGGTTATCTCCTCCCCCACAACCAATGTCGAGTAAAGTATAAATAAAGTTTTTTTCTAATTTGAAATACTTCAAACCTTTTAACGTAACCTGATGACCACCCAACCAAGTATTTATAACATTTAGTTCCAATAAATTTTGATGTAAATCAAAAGTTGGAATATCTTCTTGGTCTAATAATTCTTTTTGTATTGACCTTGATTTTAAATTTTGCATTTCAAAAGCAAAGCAAACATTTTATTATAAAAAAATGGACTAAATCATTAATAAATGTATTTTTTGACAATATCATTATTTTAAAAAACAAAATATTAGATTTAATTCGCAAACTAAATCCAAAAACTAAAACATGAAGAAACAGATTTTTACTACATTATGCACTTTATTACTAATCAATTTTAGTAATGCAACCATTTTAAACACTACAGTTAATAAAACTGTTGATAGTGTTACAACTAGCTATCAACTAGACTTTACAGGTGAAGGATTGGGTGATATAACTTTCAATTATTTTGCCAATGGTTCCATTACAGTAACAGCCAGAGTTGGTGGCGGAACCAATAATTATTTGGCTACAGGAACTATAAGTGGTGGAAATAATTACCCAGTAAAGGTTAACAATAATAAAACATTTACTACTTTACCTACTTGGAAATCAAATCCAATTTTCATACAAAGTCCTGCTTTAAGTTATACTGATTTTAAAGGAAAAGGTAATCAATACATTGTAGGCCGCATGAATTTTGGTACTCCTGAGTTTTTTTACTTTTGGATTTTGGTAAATGTTTCAAGCAATGGTTCATCAATAAATATTATAAAAAGTGCTTATGAAACCGAACCAGATTCTTCACTTTTAACAGGTAATGAAGGCCAAAATGGATCAGGTGCGTTTACAAATAATGTTTTTAGCAATACTAGTTTCAGTGTATTTCCGCAGCCTGCAAGCAATCAAATAGAAATTGAAACCAATGAAGATATTGAAAGTTATAAAATTTTTGACTTAAATGGTAAGATAATAAATGATGAAAATTATTTAAAAAACAAAATAATAAACGTTGCCAATTTACCAAAAGGTATTTACTTGCTTCAATTATTAAACAACAAAAATTTTATCTCAACCAAGAAAATAATAATTGAATAACAACATGAAATTTAACAAAATTATTTTTACCCTAGCAGCAAGCACAAGCCTTGTATTTTCAAGTTATGCTCAAAAACACCATCACAAAATGACTGACAAAAAAGGTGTGAATACCCCTCAAAAATTTGAAGTAGAAGCCGATCGTTTTGCCGACTTACAAGTATTGCGTTATCAAATAGAAGGATTTGATGAACTTACGACAAAACAAAAGGAGTTGGCCTACTATTTATTTGAAGCAGCTAACGCTGGTAGAGATATTATTTACGACCAAAAATATAAATATAATTTAACCATTCGTAAAACCATTGAAGCTATTTATAATAGCTATATGGGAAATAAAAAAGATGCACAATTTTTAAAGTTTGAAACGTATGCTAAACGTGTTTTCTTTTCTAATGGAATTCACCATCATTACTCTAATTTAAAATTTGTTCCTGAATGTACTTACGACTTTTTTAAAGTGTTGGTTCAAGGGGCAGATTATAGATTATTGCCTTTAAATGGCAAATCGATTGATGATTTTTTATTGGATTTGAAGCCAATAATGTTCGACCCAAAATTTGAAAATAAAACAGTTGATTTAGCTTCAGGAATTGATAATGTAAAAGCTTCTTCTAATAATTTTTATGAAGGCGTAACTCAAAAAGAAGTAGAAGATTACTACGATGCTAAAATGACAAAAGACGATGCACAACCAATTTCATGGGGTTTGAATAGTAAAATGTTAAAAGTAAATGGTGTAGTTGCTGAGAAAGTTTGGAGAGTTGGCGGCATGTATGGTGGATCAATGGAACAAATGGTTTATTGGTTAAAAAAAGCGGTGAAAGTTGCCGAAAATGACCAACAAAAATTAACTTTTACTTTACTAATTGATTACTTTAAAACGGGTGATTTAAAAAAATGGGACGAGTATAATATTGCTTGGGTTTCGGATGTAAATAGTAGAATAGATGTAGTAAATGGTTTCATTGAAGTATATGACGATGCTATTGGAAAACGCGGTGCTTTTGAATCGGTAGTTTCGTTAAAAGACATGATAGCTACCAAACGAATAGAAGCAGTAGCAAAGGAAGCACAATGGTTTGAAGATCATTCGCCAATAGCCGCTGAACATAAAAAGAAAGAAGTAAAAGGAATAACTGCTAAAGTAATTACTGTAATTCAAGAATCGGGTGCTAGTGCGCAATCAACTCCAATAGGAATTAACCTTCCAAATGCAAACTGGATTCGCCAACAACACGGAAGCAAATCGGTTTCGTTAAGTAATATTGTTCATAGCTATAATATAGTTGGCGCTAAAAGCCCCATGCTAAAAGAGTTTGCCGAAAACGAAAAACAAATAGAACGTGCTAAAAAATATGGTTCGTTAGCTGGCGATTTGCATACCGACATGCACGAAGTAATTGGACATGCAAGCGGACAAATTAACAAGGGAATTGGCGATCCTGACCAAACTTTAAAAAATTATGCTAGTACATTAGAAGAAGCGCGTGCCGATTTAGTGGCATTATATTATGTGTTAGATCAAAAATTAGTGGACATGGGTGTAATGCCTAGTCTTGATTGTGGTAAAGCTGAATACGATGGCTATATTATGAACGGTTTGATTACTCAATTAACCCGTTTGAACGTAGGCGAAAACCTAGAAGAAGCACATATGCGTAACCGCCAATTAAATGCTAAATGGGCTTACGAAATGGGCAAAAAAGACAATGTAATTTCATTTATAAAACGCAATGGAAAAACGTACGTAAAAGTAAATGACTATAATAAATTACGTGATTTATTTGGACAATTATTGAAAGAAATTCAACGCATAAAATCGGAAGGCGACTTTAAAGCAGCTACCGAATTAGTTGAAAATTATGGTGTAAAAGTAGATCAAACATTATTGAAAGAAGTAAAAGATCGTTTCAATAAATTAAATGTTGCTGCTTACAAAGGTTTTATTCAACCTAAATTAGTGCCTGTAATGAACGGTGAAACCATAGTAGATGTAAAAGTGGAATACCCAACTAACTTTTTGAAAACTCAATTAGAATTGAGCAAAAAATACAGTTTTTTGCCAGCTGTTAATTAACAGAATTTTGTAAAAGGGTATAGACAAGGCATGCCTTGTCTATACCTTTTCTGGCATTAAACAAAAAAACATACCGCTGTCATTCCTTAGAAATACTTCCTAATAAGGAATAACTATTGGGAGAAACTTTTATTAAGTAATTACTTAGAAACTGTCTAAATTTGATTATTCAGAATTTAGACAGCTTCTTAACAAAACAATATAGAAACCGGTTTTACTAAAACACTTGAGACAAACCATTAAATACAAAACAAACTGTTATATTTTTGTTTATAATAAATAAGTATATAATGCTAAAATTGAAGTCTTATAAATAAAAAAATGTCAGAACAAATAGAACATATTCATTGCTTAATTATAGGTAGTGGCCCTGCTGGTTATACAGCTGCTATTTATGCAGCACGTGCCGATTTAAAACCAGTTATGTACACTGGCCCTCAGCCAGGCGGCCAGTTAACTATAACTACCGATGTAGAAAATTATCCTGGATATCCCGATGGAATTATGGGGCCCGAAATGATGGAAAACTTTAGAAAACAAGCAGAACGTTTAGGAACTGATATACGTTATGGAATGGTTACAAAAGTTGATTTTAGTGGCACTCCTCCTTTTAAAATCCAAATAGATGAAAATAAAGAAGTTTTGGCCGATACCGTATTAATTTCTACCGGTGCTAGCGCAAAATGGTTAGGAATTCCAAGTGAAACTAAACTAAACGGACACGGTGTTTCGGCATGTGCTGTATGCGATGGTTTCTTTTTTAGAGGTAAAGAAGTAGCCATAGTTGGAGCAGGCGATACCGCTTGTGAAGAAGCAAGTTATTTGGCAAAAATTTGTAGCAAAGTTCACATGATAGTACGAAAAGGAGAATTGAGAGCCTCAAAAGCTATGCAACACAGAGTTATGAATACGCCAAATATTCAAATTCATTTTAACTCAGAAACTGACGAAATAATTGGTGAAAATAAAGTAGAAGCTGTTAGACTTAAAAACAATATTGCCAATGAAATGACCACTATTCCAATTGGAGGTTTTTTTGTGGCAATTGGACACAAACCTAATACCGATATTTTTAAAGAATACTTAGACATGGATGAAACAGGTTATTTAATAACCACACCAGGCACCAGTAAAACTAAAATAGAGGGCGTGTTTGCTTGTGGCGATGCACAAGATAAAATTTATCGTCAGGCGGTTACAGCTGCTGGTAGTGGTTGTATGGCAGCTTTAGACGCTGAAAGATATTTAGCAGCAAAAGAATTTGCAATTTAATTAATCAAAAAAAAGTTGCATTTGTGACTTAATACCTACTTTTAAAAAGTGAAACTATCACTAAATAGCTACAGATACATTGTTTTTTAAAGAACAAAAATATGTATTTGTGGCTATTATTTTTATTGTACTTTATTGCGCCAAAATGAAAAAAAGACTCTTTACATCAATTACTTTACTATTTTAACTACTGAATTTGCAGGTATTAGCACAATACAGTTGGAATAGTAATTTTTGTCTATTCGAACTGTGCTCATAACTTAATGTATCACGTTTTAAAACATTACTTGAATATTTCAGAATCATTCAATTTAACAAAAAAGGTTGTCCTTTTGAGACAACCTCTTTTTATTATTACTTTTTACACTAATGGTGGTTTTACTACTGGTTCTTTGGCTTTATTACCTCCTATAAATCTTAGTGCTTCATATGTGCCTATAAAATCATCATTATTTAATCGGCTACTTTTTACTAAACCATCTAAGTTTTTTAAAGCTTTGCGAGCTTCTGTTAGTAATTCAGGAATACTAGCTGTACTATTTACTTTAACACCACTTACTACATCTCTAGTAGTTACCAATGTTTTTGCTGTTTCTATATCAGCAAGTAAATCATCTACTTCTTGAAGTACTACTTCATAGCCTGCTGCTATTAATGCTGTAATGTTAGCTTTTGCTTTTTCTGCAATTTGTTTGCAACGGTTTTCTACTTCTGTTTCAGAACCATCATCTATAGTTGTTTCTGTAAAATTAACTGCTTCAAATAATACTAAATCATTTTTTTCTTTTGCATAATGCCCAACATTTAAAGCTAATTCTAACAACCTAGTTAAAATACTATCTAAAGCATCATTTTTTTGAGAAGTGTAACCTTTTGTATTGTTTTTCTGTTGGGTTTCACTTGCTTCTTTAATTTTTGTATTGATGCCTCTCAATACATTTACTTCTTTAACCAATGGCATTTTTCCCGACCAAATGCTTGCATTGTCATCAAAATGTTTCAATACTTGATTTTGCATGTTTACATGACTAATTTGTTGTTTTCTCATAGTTATTTTTTTAGTTAATGTTTTATTATTGTATCTTTTTTAGTAAACGAATTATTTTTATTTTTATTTTAAATATATTTTGTTATTTATATTCAAAAGTTTAAAACTCTTTTTTGTTTATTATTTTATATCAAAATCAAAAAGTTGTTTGGGTGTAATATCCAATACTTGAGCAATTATAAATATATGCGAAACGCTGGTATTAATGATGCCAAGCTCTATTCTACTTATTTGACTTAAAGTTAAACCAGACTCAAATGCTAGTTGATTTTGAGTAAGTTTATTTTCCACTCGTATCTTCTTTATGTTTGCTCCTAGTCCTTTTATAAATTTATCTTCTCTAATATATTTCACTGTGCAAATAGAAACAAATTAAAATCAATTATTAGGCAAATTTGCATAATTGCTTATTCTTTTTACATGCGAATTAATAATATAATTTACAAACAACCTTTTACCACAATAAATTTATTTTTGGATAATCCAATATAAAACAAATTTAGAAGCACAATAACGACTTTTATTTAAAAACAAAAAACATAGGAAATACCATATTCATTTTTACTGTATATCCCTAGAAGTAGTGAATTATAAAATTCACTATCTCTAGGGATATTTTTATTGAATTATATTGTGAATGTTTGCAAATAAAAATACTAC
>JBMOGB010000146.1:0-9681 GCA_049318585.1 Bacteroidia bacterium
AAAACAATTGTTTTCCATTGGCACTAATACTTGGTTGACCACAACTAAAACTATCGGAATTAAATGGCAATAAATTGGGTTCGCCCCACAAATTATTTTGCTTATAACTCACATATATTTTGCAGTTAATTCCTTTTCCTTCCGCGCCATTACACTGAGTAAAATACATAGTGTTTTGGGTTGAATCTAAACAAGCTACTCCATCGTTATATGGTGTGTTAATTTTGCCTTGCACGTTGTTTGGTTTACCAAATCCTGAAGAATAATCTGCTTCAAAAATATCACTCATTTTTTGTCCTGTCCATTCAAAAACCAAAGCACCCGTACTCTCTTTCCTATTCGATGTCCAAAACACTTTTCCATTGCTATAAAATGGCGAATAATCACCATATTCAGTGTTCCATTCCTTCACATTATTTATGGTAAATTTTTGCGGATTTGCTTTCCATTGCTGCGCAATATTGCAAGAATTCAAAGCTATTTTAGCTTTATTGTCGTCAGGCATTTCAAACAAATAATCACCAAAAGTGCGGCTTGCTTCATCGTATTTTTCAAAATATTTTAGTAAATTTCCATAACTGTAAAGTATTACAGGATCGGGATATTTGGCACTAATTACTTCTTCAAACCACTTAATAGCTTGCGCATAATTATTTCCTAATCGGTAGCTTTCAGCAATGTAAAAAAGTACTTTTTGTTTTTGCTCTGCATCTTTTATTTTAGGATAAACTTTTTTGTATAAACCCGCTGCGGTATTGTATTTCTTGGCATTATAAGCATTGGTTGCTTTATCTAATTCAAACTGATACGAGGGCGGACCTTGCTGCGCGAACAAATTTTGCGAAAACAAAAGCAACAAAAAAATTGCAACAAAAAAGCGAGATTTCATAGATAAATAAATTAAAAAAGCTAGGTCAAATATATTGTGAATATTGGCACTTTGCAATATTAAATATTGCAGCCATATAAATGACAATTAAAAAACGGAATTGGTTGTTGTAGAAATTGTTTCGGATAAAATTTCTACTTTTTTGATTCTATGTTTTTGAACAGAAACACACTCTACTTTGTTTTCATTAAACAACACAATATTCTTGCCACCTAAATGAAGTGAACTGTTAAACAATATTCCATCAGCATTTGTAATGTTCCTTATGTATTCACAAATAAATTGAGTTGGAATATAATCAAACTCTGAGTCATATCTCCTAATGGGTTTTGATAAATCAAAACTAATTCTTTTTTTCAATAGCATGCTTTTAGCATACTTTACTACTTCATCTACATTTTTAAAGGCACTATCAACCTCAGTAAAATCAACTAAATAAATGTTTTCAAAATCTTTTACTTTAAATTCACCAATTGTTATTTCATCTAAAAAGGTTGCCCTTATTTCATAAACAGTAGTCTCAACACTTTTGCTTAAATATAAAAAAGGAATCCCTTCTGGATTTGCCCTGCCACTCATAACCTTCTCTTTAGGAGGGCATCCCATATTTTTTTCACTAAAAAACTCTTCTTGATCACTAAAATGTAATCTTGCCCTGAACATTTTTTCTTCTTTTGAAAACATAATTTGTCTAGTAAACAAACCATCCCAACCATACTCCTCTAAATCACCAATATTTGTTAAAAACCGTTTTTCCCATTTAATACTTTCCTTAAGAACATCCCAATATCTTACACACTCGTCAATTTCGTTAATATAGCTAACCGTTTCATTTGAATTCATTATTTCAGATTCTATTCTTTCTAAAATTTTATCAAGCAGTAAATTATTTGAATCTTTAATTGAAAACAAGCTCCAATCCTTTTGAATTAATTCAATTAAAGGAATTCCTGTTTCCTGTTTAGAAAAAACACCTATGAAACTTGTAAAAAAATCTAAAAACTCCTCAATACTCAATAAAGGTACATTATTTTCATTACAAAAAAAGCAAACACCTATTTCGTCATAATTGGCTAAAATATTTTGTTGTAATTCTGAGTCACTAAAACAATTCGAACAAACTTTCATAATCCTAATTAAAGAAGGTCATTAATTAATTCAAGATGGTTTTTTATTGATATTTTTTTTACAACTCCAAGGCCTGGATAAGTACCCTCACCATCATTATAATATTCTCTAAGTTCATTTACAGCAGAATTGCTTATGTTCTTATTTTCTATAAACAGAACTGCCTTTTTAGCGGCCTCTGCAAATTTTCTCTGAATGTTTGATTGATCATCATTTGTTATTGAAGTAAAGTGCTTAATCCAAACTTCATTATTAGGTTTAGCATAAGTTAAATGTATAGCTACAGCGTAAGGCAATGAACCTCCCTCAATAAAATCACTAACTAATACTGTGTAATCAGAAAACCCAGCGTATCCATCTTCTTTATAAAAGAGATGTTCTTCTGAAAACTTTTCTTCTGCCATGCTTAAATAATCTTTGTTTCTTTTCTGTGCATTAAAATTATCATCCAGTCTTATCAATTCAATATTTTTAGGTAATAGCCTTTTCAATGTTCTGTTTTCCTTTGAGAGAACATATTTAATCGGTGAATTTTGAATGAATTTGATTAATTCAGGACTGCTTGTATCTGCTGTATCCGTTAATACTATCATCACTTCATGATGTCCAAACTCCTCAATTTTGCTAGCTATGGAATCATAATTATTTTGAATTATATAAACAGGAATCCATGAATCATTTCCAGTTAATATTTCTCTCAATTCTGTAAAATTAACAAAAGAGTTTTTATTCTCTCCAACAATTGGATTCAACACAATTCCGAACCTAACATTATTTTCAAATAATTTTGGAATTGCTAATTTTATACTATTAAAAGAGTTTTTTACGGGTTCAATAATTGGTACAACATTGTTTTTAAAACCCTTTTCAACTGCAAACTCTCTAAGTGCAATAAGTTCAAATTGTCTTCCTCTAAGATATGGATAATACATTTTACAGAATAATTTTATTGTTCAATTTCTCTATTAATTTATTGTAATTTAATTGATTAAGATGCATTGAAAGACATAACTGTCTAATTTCTAAAAGAAAAAAATTCATATTAGTCGTATTTGTTTTTCTTGCTTTCATTTCACCAACAAATAAAGAGTGTAAATTATGCTCAGGAATTTCTTTAAACAGCTTTCTACATTCTTCAAACATAGTAAAATTATTTGCATTTGGCAAAGCTCCAAAGTGCTTAATAATCATGTTTTTGTATTCCGAATTTCTTAATAATTTAATTAAAGTATCCGAATCTATTGATTCATTTTTTTGTGGTTTCCGAATTTCTTCCATTTTTAAACCACCAGAAATGCTTTTCATTATAATAATACCAATATCATCAGTGTTATTCAAATATTTATCAACCAAGGACTCATGTGTTATTACAAAAGCTTCATTAAACACTTTCTTGTAATCCAACAACTGGCTATTTAACCGTTGTTTTGAATCCAACTCAGTTTTTATTTCAAATACTTTGCTTGTCCCATTAAACAATGCAATATCCGCAATTGAATTACCAACCCTAAATTCATTGATTGCTACAGTATTTTTCACACCATATTTCTTTAAAAGAATTTCATTAATAAACTCGTTTTTATAAATGTATTCTGTTCGATGTTGTTTAGTAAGTTCTAGATAAATATACTTTAAATAATCAAAATAACTAAATATTGTAACTCCGACTTTTGCTATATCATATCTTTCTATTTTTAAATTAATAAAATCAAAATCATCTGCTATCAATAATCTATTAAAAGCAACACTAGAAAAAACAGAAGAGTAGCTTCTTAGCTTTTCAATATTAATATTTTCGTTTTTTGAAGTCATTACTTTACAAACACAAAGATATTCATATTAACTTGAAAGAAAATTATTACAACTAACAAAATTTATTTTCTGAGCTTAAAAGAGAACAAATTGAGTTATTTTTTTATGGTAAAACAATCTTTCCTAACCCATAAAACCATAAGCTAAAACCAATAACTCCACCACATAAGCCGGCAACCATAAAGGCAGTTCTACTTTGTTTGGGTATAATTTTAAAATAAATAAAAGCTAAAACACTAACTCCTAAAATACTTGTAATAATAGAAGTGGTCAATAAAGGTAGACCAAAATGAAAATCAATTTTGGCTTCATCATCAGAATTTGAAAGCCTACCATGATTTAAATAACCTAAAATTATAGTAAAAAAATTTGCTGGCTGCCTTAAGCTAAATAATGCCAAAAACACTATTATCCATTTACCAAAACTCAATTTATTTTTGTTACTAAATGAATCAAGGTTTATTAAAACAAATATCAAAGCTATAATGCTTGTAAGCAGTGTTTGTATTGGGCCTCCAAGTATTATAAATATATGATTTGTTTTATACTTTGCCACTTCAAAATCAAAATTTTCTTTACCTGGATAAGCTAAATCTGCTTCATATTCTTTTTTATAATTCTTTATTATTGTATCGTAAAGTATTCTAAGTTTACCTTCAGAATTGTAAGTGCTTCTATAGTTAATTTTAGCAGGATAGCCAAAACTTTTAGCCACTAAATAATGCCCAAATTCATGAGATAATGTACCAATTACAGTAAAAAACATAAACCCAATACATAAATAAATAAAAAGTGTTAGGTTAAATGTTTTCATTTTATCTCATAGATTAAGGTTTAACAAATATATTGATTAGAAGCAGTATTTTTTAAAAAAACCTTTACTATTGTAAAACCAAAAACAACCAAAATGAAAAAACTAATTACAGCTTTTATCGTCCTAACAACCATTTTTGCATGTAGCAAAGACAGCACTTCAACCACAGTTACTCCAGTAACCAACGATAGTGTTAGATATGTAGTAGTAACCACCAATGCCAAAAATTGGTCGGGATATTATTTAGACGAAAATAACCAAAAAGTAAATGTTACAGATAAACCAAGTGGTTGGGAAATAACTATATTCAATAAAGCTCCAAAGCCCAGAGCCATTGAAGTTTCTGCAACGGTAATGGCTAATAAACCTGGAGAAACTTTTAGTATTGAGACTAAAATATTTGTAAAAACTGGTCAAATTGCTTTTCATTTTTACAGTGGAACCAGTACTAAAGCCGAAACATCTACCTCAAAAGCTACTTTAGAATAAGCCTTTTTCAATATCAGAAAACATAAAACAATATTTCTTTAAAAATAAAAAACCGCTTATGATAGCGGTTTTTTTTGTTTCAAATCTGTTTTACATGAATTATAATTTATTGATAAATAGTGTTTTAAAAATAAATAATGCATTTTATCATAAAAAATCATGCTTACCCAAATCCAACCAAATTTTATTTACGTAAGTGAGTCAAACTAAAAAATAAAATTATGAAAAAAGGTAAATATTTTAAATTATTCGTTTGGTCTGGAGCTACTATTTTGGTTCTTTCTGCAGTGTTAGTTATTCATATTTATTTGGTAACTCGTTTACACAAAAACCAAGATGAACGTGTAAGACAGTTAAGCAGAATTGATTTTAAGCAGAACATAGAAGCCGAAGAAGCTAATAAAATTCGTGTTTTTGTAAATGGATTAGAAGGAATAGAGAACTCATACTTTAACCTCGATAATGATGTATTGGTTTATTCTTATTTGGTTGGTAAACAAAACTCAAATAATGTTTACAATAAATTGGTTGCCTTTGGCAATTACAAAGCTGTAAAATATATTGTTGATGAAACAACTGCAAAAACTGGATGCCCAATAGGAACAGATAAAACTTCAATTAGTTATAAACTATCTGCTTATATCTCAAATTTTTAATAAACAAACATAAAACACAAACACCATGAAAAAAAGAGTATTATTACTTACCGCAGGCTTAATAGCTGCCACATTTATGTATTCATCTTGCTCAAAAGAGAGTACAACTACTACAGTTACACCAACTGCAAACCCAACTTTATACGAAAGAGTAGGCGGAACTACATTGGTTAACGACCCTTCAAATGCAGGAAAAATGATTGAAAAAGGCCGACTAACTCTTAGAGCTGTTGTTGACAGTTCTATTTTTGTTATCGCAGCCGATCCTCAAATGGCTAAGTATTTTCCAGTTTTATTTGCCGAATTAGGCATGTCGAACACTACTGGTTTAACTGCTTTAAGTAAAAACTTTACAGATTTTATGTGTTCTGCAACTGGTTCAAAAAACACTGCTTACGCATACACAGGTAAAAGCATGAAAGCAGCTCACGATCCTGCTCAACACAATAGAATTGCTGTTAAAATTGACAAAGCAGATTTTGATAAATTTGTTGGAAATATTGGAGCTGGTTTAGCTCAAAATGGTGTTACTTCAGCTAACAACAAAGCTTTGGTTGATGATTTAGTAGCATTGCTTTATACCACTCAAGGCGATATAGTTCAAAAATAGTTTTTGTTTTAAAATGTGTAAAGAGGCTGTCTCAAAAGGACAGCCTTTTGCATTTTGTCACATTAAGCGAAGTCGAAATGTTTTGAAAACGAGAATATTAATTTCTCGACTCCGCTCGAAATGACGAGAATTTTAAATCTTTTGATACAGCCTCTTTTTGTTGCATTATTTCGGTCGTTGAGCTTGTCGAAACGAAGGTAAAATCGATAGCCAGTGTTTTTAAAAACTGGTCACTGAGCGGAGCCGAAGTGGAGTTTTTAAAGCGTTGCGCCCATTACATACATTTCTGTAAGTGTTGGATTTTCGCTTCCACCTACATTTTCTAAAGTAATGGCAAAAGCTTGTGCTGTTTCAAAACCATTCATTTTTATAAAGCTAGAGTCAGCGTTATTTACACTAATCATTCCAGCATTTACTGGCTTTCCATCTACTATTGCCCAAAGTTGATATTGTTTTCCAGCATTGGCCAATGGAAGATTTTTTATTTCCATAAAAACCTCTTTTGTTTCTTTGTTCCAATAAATCATTACCAAACTTTCAGGCGATTTTTCAACACCTTTTAACGGTATTTTTTGAACATTTGGATTGCTAGTAACTAATAAATTTGCTTGTAATTCTTCTAATTTTACTTGGTTATTTCTAAAATTATTTGCCAGTGAAGTTTTTTCAGCATTTAAAGCTGTAATTTTTTCATTTGCCTCTTGATATTTAGTATAAGTAACATAATTTCCAATTAAACTTAAACCAAATAAAGTAAGAGATGCAGCTACCGCAAAAGGATATTTTTTAGGTTGAATTGGAATAATTTTATCCAGTGGATTTATTGTAGTAACTGGTTCTGCAAAGTCTAATTGATTCAACAAATCAGCTTTCAAACTTGCTTTTGGTTTGGACTGATGTAATTGACCATATGAAAACACAGCAGCTTGAACAGCTAAAAGCTCTGCTTTTATTTCAGCATTTTCGGCACAAATTTTCTCCACCTCTGCTTTTTCAGCATCGCTACAAATGCCTAAAGCATAGCTTTCTAAAATTCCGCTTTCTATGTATTCCTGCTTATTCATTTTCTTTCAAAGCCTCCCTTAATTGTAAAATGGCCGCTCTAATTCTTGTTTTTACTGTACCCAATGGAATTTCAAACTCCTTCGAAACCTCATCGTGTGTGTATCCTTCAAAGTATATTTTGTTAATTAACACTAAGTATTCCGGCTTCAGTTTATCAATTACTTTTTTAAGTCCAATAAAATCTTCTTTACCAAAAACCTGTGTAGAATTATCAATATCATTTACGTATTCCTCAACACTTTGGTTTTGTGTTTCATTTTTGTATGCCTTCGATCGCACGGTGTCAATTGCCATATTTCGACAAATATTTAACATCCAAGTATAAATACTTCCTTTTTCTCTTGAATAAAAATCAAGATTTTTCCATATTTTTACAAATGATTCTTGTAGAATATCGTTGGCTATTTCCTCCGATTGAACAATTCGATTGATCACACCAAAAAGTGCAGCACTGTAATTATCGTATAAATAATTAAACGCATCTTTGCTTTTAGCTTTTAAATCGGCTACCAGCGTTTCTTCGGTTCTATATTTATGTAATAACTTCAGGTTTTTTTGCTTTGCAATGCAATAATAATAAATTTAGTAATAGTATCTATCTATGAGGCAAAAAAGTTTCTCTGTATAAAATAATGCTTTCTTCTATAATTCTTAAAGCTTCGTCTCTTCCCAAAAAATCTTCTACTTTTACTTCTTTGTTTTCTAGTTTCTTATAATCCTCAAAAAATCTGCGCATTTCAGTTAAAGTATGTGGCGGTAATTCATTGATATCGTTCAAGTAATTTACCGACATATCGTTTTGTGCTACCGCAATAATTTTATCATCAGCTTCACCTTGATCAACCATGCGCATTACGCCAATAACTTTGGCATCTATCAAACATAATTGAGGTAATTCAATAGATGTTATCACCAAAATATCTAAAGGATCTTTATCTCCACAATAAGTTTGTGGAATAAATCCGTAATTAGCCGGATAATGCACTGCCGAAAACAAAACTCTATCTAGTTTTAGCATTCCGCTATCCTTATCTAGTTCAAATTTTCCTTTACTTCCTTTAGGAATTTCTATAATTGCGGTTACATGATTGGGCGCATCAGCACCATAACTTACATCATGCCATGGGTTAAAATTTGACATATTTTTTTAAATATTTTTTATGCAAACATAAGCTTATTACAGCCACAGATTCACAGATTTTTTCTTTTTTAACTAAAAATCAGTGACTATGTAACTTTTCTTTTATTAATAAAATACAAACGACTTATTACAAAAACAATCTGTGAATCTGTGGCAATTTTTTAATTCTAAGGAACAGGGTCAAATCCACTGCCACCCCAAGGATGGCAAGAACCAATGCGTTTGATGGCTAAATAAGTTCCTTTAAAAACACCATATTTGGTAATTGCCTCTATTGCATATTGGCTACAAGTAGGATTATACCTACAAGCATTTGGCAAATAAGGTGAAACCAAATATTGATAGCCCTTAATTAACAACAGAAACGGAAATCGTATTATTTTTTTCAAGGTGAAGCGCTATTAATTTAAAAACTTTTAGCAACGAATTTTCTGCTTGTTTATATTCCAAGTCTGTTTTACTAATAAATGCTATTGAAATGGCTATTTGTTTGCTTTGCAATGCAATATTAGACAACAACAAATGCTTATTTAACCGATAAATTTCTCTGATTTGGCGTTTAATTCTGTTTCTGTCCACTGCTTTTTTAAAATTACGTTTGGGAACAGTAATTAATACTTGGCAATTGGCTTGTTGTTCGGCTACAAAAACCATAGAAACTTTAAATGGAAATACAAAAACACTGAAATTCCCTTTGGAATAAAGCGCTTCAATAATTTTAAGTAAGGTAACTTTTTCTTGTTTGGGAAAACTATAATTCATCATAAAACAAAGACTGTTTAAGTGATATTTACTTTGGTTGGTTTACAAACAAAAAAAACACATGCATTTTTCAAATACCATGTGTGATAAAATAAAAAACAAATCCCGAATTCCAGTCCTTACAGCTTAAAACTCGGGATTAGATTTTCTATTTCTTGTGACGTCTTTCGTCAGAAACTGTTAATTTTTTTCTTCCGCGTGCTCTGCGAGAAGCAATAACTTTTCTGCCCGAAGCCGATTCCATTCTTTTACGGAAACCATGTTTGTTTCTTCTTTTTCTTACCGATGGTTGGTATGTACGTTGTGCCATGAGCT
>JBMOGB010000147.1:0-9428 GCA_049318585.1 Bacteroidia bacterium
TAATGCAACGCAGAATTTTAAACGAATTATCGAAAGAAATTTTAGCAGGAAGAGTAAAAAAAGATTCGAATATTTTGATTAGTTTAGATGCTCATCAGCAGTTTGTTTTTGAGAATAAATAATTGGAAAAATAATGATTATTGCAGGCGGGGACGCCTGCAATGGCTGAATTGACTCGTATGAGATAGTTATCGAACATTACATTCAAAATAAATTCCTAAGGCAATTCTAACTCCATGAATTTTGAGGGTAATCATTTAAATTCGATGTATACTTTATTTTTTATTAAAACAGGTTCTTCAACAGGCCAATTACCATTAGTAACACAAATATCAGTTCTGTCTTCTGTTTGGTCATTATTAAGCTTAAAAAGCTTTGTGGGATTGTTAATTACATTGGAAGTAGCAACAAATGCATCACTTACTAATTCGTTTTTGTCTAAAAGGATTATCATGTAAAAGCCGCATTTGCTTCCATACAGCTTGGTAATTGTTCCAGTCATACTTAATTTAATTCCGTCTATTTCAACTTTTTTTGAACTAAATTCAAATCTATACTTCTCTTGATTTCTAATGTTTTCTGCTTTTCAACTCCTTCAGAGTTGCTTGGTTGGACACTTTTTTTAATCACCGAGTTTCACTCGGTGCTATTCAAATTCAACTCCTTCGGAGTTTTACTAAATCATATATTATTAGACTAGTTAGATTTGTGTCATTTCGCCTGAAAAACAAATACGAAAACTGTTCAATTTTACTTCAAACTCCTATCCAACCAATCAAAAAATACACGTTGCCAAAGGATGCTGTTTTGAGGTTTGGTTACCCAATGGTTTTCGTCAGGAAAATATAAAAAACGGCTCGGAACTCCTTTTAGTTGCGCAGCAGTAAATGCTTCCATACCTTGTCCTAGTGGAACCCTAAAATCTTTTTCGTTATGAATAACTAGCATGGGCGTATCCCAGTTTTGAACAAATTTGTGTGGCGATGCATCAAAGTTATTTGGATGTTCGGTTTGACTCCAATATGGACCTTTATTATCGTTATTGGCAAAGTACATTTCTTCAGTAGTGCCATACCAACTTTCCATATTAAACATGCCACAATGAGCTATAAAAGTTTTAAAACGTTTGTTATGATTTCCAGCTAACCAATAAACCGAAAATCCGCCAAAGCTTGCCCCAACTGCGCCCAATTTGTCTTTATTTACATACGGTTCATTGCTAATATCGTCAATGGCGCTCAAATAATCTTTCATACATTGTCCACCATAATCACTTGTAATAGCATCGTTCCATTCACTTCCATGACCTGGCATTCCGCGTCTGTTTGGAGCAATAATAATATAACCATTGGCTGCCATTAATTGAAAATTCCAGCGGTAACTAAAAAATTGTGACAACGCACTTTGCGGTCCACCTTGGCAATAAAGCAATGTTGGATATTTTTTAGTTGGGTTAAAATTGGGAGGGTAAATCACCCAACTTAACAAGTCTTTTCCGTCAGTGGTTTTGGTAATTCGTTTTTCCACTTTTCCCATCGTTGTTTCCAATAACAAAGCTTGATTGGTATTAGTTATTTGTGTTTGTTTTTTACTTTTTGGGTCAATAATAAAAAGTTCAGTAGGCATGCTAATCGACATTCTTGAACCTAACAACATGGTTTTTTTACCAATTTTATAAACCGATACTGAAGTATAATCATGGTCACCATTGGTAATTTTTTCAGGATATTTATTGTTTGCAATTCTAAAATCATTGGTATAATAAATTTGCTTAGTTCCTTTATCAACAACAATGTAATAAAAACTTAAATCACTGTCAAATTCAAAGTTTTCAATATGTAAATCTTTAGCCGGTGAACCTGTCAATTCAAATCTAATCACAGGTGTTTTCTCGCCTCTAATCATTTCATAATTTGTTGCTATTGGTAAATCCAACACACAAATTCTTTGATTATCGCTTTCATTTCCCGCTCCAATCATTTGTAGCCAAGCTATTTTATTACCACTTGGCGAATATTTAGGATTACGGTCGTATCCTTTATTGCTTGCTGAAAGATTGATGGTTTTTTGAGTAGTTAAATCATATTCATAAATATCGCTATTGGTTGAAAGTGCTTCAGCAGTTCCATTCAATTTCCTTGAATCGTAAGCTAATTTGTTTCCATTTGGATGCCAATTAAATTCATCATCATCGCCATTTGGCTGTAACGGACAATCAAATTTTTCTCCTTTCATAATGTCTAAAGCATCGCCAACTATTTTGCTATTGGCATAGCCAATAATAAACAAATGACTATAAGCGTAATCGTGCCATGAATCCCAATGGCGGTAAAACAATCCATCAATAATTCTTGCATTACATTTATCTAAATCGGGGTAAATTTCTTTTACTTCTTGATCCAATTTTACATCGGCAGTAAAAGCAATATTGTTCATTTTTGGAGAATATTTATAACCACTAATTCCGCCATTGATATTTGTTACCATGTTGGCACTACTTCCATCCAAGTTCATTTCCCATAATTGAACATCACCTGATTTAGCACTTAAAAAACTAATTTTTTGTCCATCTGGAGTATATCGAGCACTAAAAGCATTCATTTCAGCATTGGTAATAGCAGTTTTACCTTCTACATTGGTTTTACCTTGGAAAATAATATTGGTGCTTTTATTACTTTTTACATCATAATTTCTTACGCCAAAAAGTACTGTTTTACCATCAGGTGAAACTTGTGGATCGGAAACTCTTCCAAGTTGCCAAAGTTTTTCGATGGTTAAATTTTGCTGGGCAATTATTTTATTTGAAACCAATAAAATGGTTAAGTAAAATAAACTAAAAATGATGGTTTTAAAAAATGATTTCATAAAAGTTATTTAAAGAGTCGAATGTAATAAAAAAAAAGAAACCACCTAAAAACTTAGCATAAATCTGAAGTTTATAGGTGGTTTATAATTTAAAAAGTATTGAATGGTTTATTTACCAAACGTATTCTTTTTTGTTCATTAATAAGGCTTCGCCAACAATGGTATCGGCACCAGTGGCTACATCTATTACTTTTGTTTCGTACAATACTCTATTTTTTTCAGGAAAAATTTCTTTTACAGTAATAACTGCTCTATAATCTGTATCAACAAACATTGGTTTTAAAAAAGTATTGTTTTGCTTCATGTAAATATGTCCTTCGGCATAATACAATACACCAAATATTTTGGTAAACACACTCGCACTAAAATGTCCATGAATAATGTTTCGGCCAAACATACTTGCTTTTCCTACTTCTGCATTTACGTGCAAAGGATTTGTATCGCCACTTATTTGTGCGTATAAATTTACTTGTTCTTGTGTGTATTTAATATCGTGAGTAAATACATCGCCTACTTTTGGAGCTGCCATAATTTTATTCTATTATTTATTTGAAATGCAAGGATATTTATTTTTTCGGATTTATACATTAATATTTTTCGGATTTATAAAATAAAATAGGTTGAAATATTTCAGGGAAATATAAAAAAAGATATTCATAAAATTTTAGTCAAATATGGCTGCGAATAGCTTTAAAATAGGCATATGACAAAAATCAAGTACCCATGAATTGAAGCCACTATCTAGCGATTCATTGAGTTTAACATTTTGATAATAAACATATTGATTGACTTATTTTTTTAAACGCCTACTTTTGTCCCGGATTTAAACACTAATTGGTTAAAAATCAACCAAAAGAAGTAAAAAATACAATTATGGAAAATACAACAAAAAACATGTTTGAAACTATGGCTGATATGCAAAAGCAAGCTGTAGAAACTATGACAAATGCTGCTAAAACTATGCAACAAACTATGGGTAATGGTAATAACATTAACATGGATTCTGAAACTTTTAAAAAATGGTATGATGGCCAAATGAATTGGTTTAACCAAGTAAATGGCGAAAACAACAACATGCACAATGGTATGGAGTTTTTTACAAACTACATGAACAAGCAAAATGAAATGGCTAAGCAATGGGCTGATATGGGCCAAAACATGATGCCTAACATAAACAACAACTTTGACATGAAAAACATGAACATGGATAGCATGATGAATGTATTTAACTCATGGAAAAGCACTATGACTGACAGCTACAATGAAATGATGAAAAATTTCAATAATGGCGAAACTAAAAACAACTTTGCTGATATGTTTAACAATTCAGAAATGTACATGAAAACTTTCCAGTTTTTTATGCCAATGATGAAAAGTTTAAACGATAAAACTTTTACTCCTGACATGTTCAAAAACATGTTTAACACTGCTGCTTACAAAGAAATGATGGACAAAATGTTCAACATGAATCCTGATATGATGAAGAACATGATGGAAAATCCGATGATGGCTAGCATGAAAGAAAACATGACCAAAATGATGGATGCTGGTAAAACTAACTTTGATAGCATGAAGAACAACATGAATATGGGCGATATGTTTAAAGCAAATCCAATGATGGATAACATGACTAACAACTACAACCAAATGTATGCTCAAATGCAAACAGCAATGGCTCCATTAACAAAATTATTTGGTAACAATGCAACAACTGTTAGCATGGAATCAATGAAAGAAATGATGGATATGATGGCTGCTTACAATACTAAAAACAACCAAATGCAATACATGATGTACACTACAGGCATGAAAGCAATGGATGAAGTATCGGAAAACATGTACGCTAAAATCAAAAATGGCGAAGATGTAAAAGAGTTTGCTGATGTTTACAAAAACTGGTTAAATACAAACGATAAGCATTTTGTTACTTTATTTGAAACTCCTGAGTATTCAAAATTAATGAGTGAAGTAAGTTCATTACAATTAAACCTTAAAGGTAAAATTGAAAAACAAATGGAAAAATCGTTAGAGAAATTACCATTGATTAACCGCACTGAAATGAATGAGTTGTACAAAACCATTCAAGACATGAAAAAACGTTTCAGTACAATGGAAAGAGCAATGAATAACGAAACGGTTGCTGCTGAAACTCCTGCTGAAGAAGCTCCAAAAGCATCTACTAAAAAAACTGCTAAAGCATAATTTTTAGTAGAAATAAAATTTAAAAATCCCAAACAATTTATTTTGTTTGGGATTTTTTTATGTATTTTATTTACTTGTTTTTTGCTTTAAAATATTCTAAAACAGTGATTGGAATGATCAAACATGTAAGTGCATAAATGGTGTCTTCTATTGGAATGGTAAATATTCTTAAACCAATAATTTCATTGGAGTTATAACCAACTACTGGTTCTGGAGTAACCAATCCTGTAAGCACGCCATTTACCAAAAGGAATGGAATTAAATGAACAACATATGCCATCCAAAAATACGCCATGTAAGATTTTTTTAAATACAATTGGTGCCAAAGCAATAAAGCCAAAGCCAAAGCACAATTTACTAAAGTATAAGTTTTGGTATAAAATAAAATGCAAGCTAATAAAAGTAAAACAATGAATGTATAATTGATTGCTGTTACAATAGGTTTGAAAAATTTATCGGAAAAATAAGCTTTGATACATGCATAAATAAACACACTAGCATAAGGAACAACTACAAAAAATAGCCATTCTTCAATGGGTAAATCATTGATTCGGAACGGCCAAACATAATCGTTATTGAACCACCAAATATTGGAACGAGTAAACCAACCATCCCATAAAATAAATAAAATAGCATTGATGGAAATTCCAATAAATAAAGGTTTAAACCATTTATAAAAAGCAACTTTTTTATCGAAACTTAAAGCAAAAGGTCCAACAAAAGAGGCCAACATCAACCAAGCATATAAACTCATTTGTTAGTTTGTTGAGTTTGGATTTTTCCAATATTTTAAAGGAAAAATCAACATTCCAAAGTTTTCTCCATCTTCTTTTCCTAAATATTTATGATGAATTTTATGTGCTCTGCGAATGGCTTTTACATACCTATTATCCAACCTGCTCCATAGTTTAAATCGCTGATGAATGATAATTTCGTGAATAATAAAATAAGCGAAACCATATAATGAAATTCCAATTCCAATGTACAATCGATAATCATTGTACATTAATCCTGTTACATAACAATAAGCACTTGGAATGGCAAAAATCAAGAAAAACGAATCGTTTTTTTCAAAAAAACCTGGTTCCACTTGATGATGATCTTTGTGCAAATACCAAAGCAATCCATGCATTACAAACTTATGCGTAAACCAAGCCATGAACTCCATGAACCAAAACGTAACAAATACAACTGAAAAATTAAATAACATATTTTTTTAAATTTCTTTAATATAATAAACAGATAAAAGGGAAAAAGTTTTTATTGGTTGTTTTTTGAATAATTTAAAGTATTTCCTCTTACTAAATAAACTAATGATAATTCTTTTGAAGTCAAATAATCGATTGAATAATTAAATTCAATATTTGCTTTTGAATCTATGGTTTTTAAAAATGATACTTTGCCTTTATTTTCAATTGTATATGTAAGTGTATCAATTATTTTATTATCATAAAAATCAAGTATAAATTCTTGTGTAAAAATCATTTTTGAGTTCTTATCATCATTTGAAATCCAAGTGCCAAGTATATTTTTTTTGATTACAACTTTACTATTTATTTTAGTTTGATTGCTTTCATTAATTGGTGTGTTAGTTTTATGTTGCTCATTTGTTTTTTGATTATTTGAGCAACTAAATAATAAAATACCTGTAATTGTTAAAACTGATATTTTCATTATTCAAATTCCTTCAAAAGTTCGTCCATTAAAGTAGTATATTTTTCTTTTTTTATTCGTTCTACTAATTCAAACATTTCAACATCAGAGGCTGGTCGTCCTATGCCAAATATCAAGTCAGTGCTAGATAATGGAGTGAATTGTTCCTTCGATTTTACATTAATATTCAATTCTCTTAACAGCTGTAAAACCAATTTTCCATTAGGAAGTTCATCATCTATTTCTATTAAGTGTTTCATATTTCAAATATATTTAATTGTTTCAAAAAATCTAATACAACCAATTTAAACCAACAAAAAAAGCCAGTTGTAAACCATAAAGCCAAGGTGCTATTTTATTGGTTAATGGCAACTCTAAATGATGATAGATAAACATAAAAACAAAAGAAAAAATAAACCAAGCAGTATAGTTTTGAATTGGAACAACGTTGTTTTTCCAATACCAAAAATCTAATTGAGGAGCAATGTTTTCAATAAAAATATCAATAACGAGCATGAACAAAGCACCTAAAGCTGCCTTTGCCATGATATGTACATTTTTGTTTGGAACAATTTTATTTAAAATTATTTGACAAACATGCATAGAAACATAACAAAGCATTACCCAGTTTAAGCCAATAATTACAGGCACATCGGCTATTTTAAAACCAAGGTTATTGCCATAAAAATATTGTCCAAAAATTCTACCTGTAGTAACACCCAATAATTCTAAAATATACCCAGCTTGAAAAACACCAATTGTCCAAATCCAAAACAAAACATTTTTAGGTTGGTGGAAATAAAACAAAATGGCTGCGCTTATCATCAAATTGATTGGTGTTAGTTTTATTAAATCAATTCTGAAAACGGTAGAACCAATTAAGCCCACCGCATACAAAATGATTAAAACAACAATGGCAATATTTTCTTTTTTCATGTTTTTATTTGTGTTATAAAATTAAACGTCATTGCGAGTGCAGATAACAATTAACACCAAGCAAACTCACTGACAGATTGCTTCGTGCCTCGCAATGACGACTAAATGTTGTCAGTTCGAGCGAAGTCCGATAGTAATCGGACGAGAACAATTGTTTTTAAATTCCATAATCTTCCTTAATCAAATTCCCAACAATTTTAGCTGAATTCAAACACAATGGAATTCCTCCACCAGGATGAACAGAGCCGCCACAAAAGTACAATCCTTTTATGGTAGAACTAAAATTTTTATGCCTTAAAAACGCTGCATATCTATTATTGCTTGCATTTCCATACAAAGCGCCCAAGTGACTACTGGTTTTAGATTCAATACTTCTTGGATCTAAAATGGATTCAATGATTATTAGTTCAGAAATATTTACCTTCAAAATCCTTGATAATTTATCAATGATATTTTTTCTTGCTTCTGTAATTAACTCATTCCAATTTTGCCCTTGATTGTTAGGTGTGTTAATCATTACAAACCAGTTTTCACAGCCTTCCGGAGCATCATTAGTTTTATATTTTGAAGTAATATTTACATAAATTGTTGGGTCGTTATATATGGTTTTTTGTTCAAAAATATGGTTGAATTCTACTTCATAATTTTCACTAAAAAATATATTATGTAAATCCAATTCAGCAAATTGTTTGTTGATTCCCCAATAAAAAATCAATGCCGATGACGATTTTTCTTGAACTAAAATATTTTCAGGATGCGGTATATTTGGCAATAATTTTTTGTAAGTTGGGTAAATATCCATGTTCGAAACAACCAAATCAGCTTCATAAAATTCTTGGTTTACTTTTACTCCAAAAACCTTTTTATTGTTGGAACTTAGCACAATTTCAGATACCTTTTTATTGAACTCAAATTTTACTCCTAAACCCAATGCTAATTCATAAATACTTTCACTAATTTGATGCATGCCATTTTTAGGAAAAAAACTTCCAATATTGCTTTCCAAATGTGGAATCATATTAAGTAAAGCTGGCGATTGGTATGGATTGCTGCCATTATAAGTGGCAAATCGGTTAAAATATTGAACCAATCTTTTATCGGTAAAAACTTGCTCATTTTCATGGTTCATACTTTTAAATAAATTCAGTTTTGGTATGCTTAAAATACCTTTGAGCGTAGCAATATTGAAGAAATTTTTTGCTTTGTGTAAACTACTTTCAATAAAAATGGGAACGGTGGTTTTATACCTAAATTCAGCAGTTTTTAAATACTTGAAAAATGGTTGAACATCAGTCATTCCAAGTTTTTCTTTTAACTCAGAAGCCATTTTTTGGGGGTTATGAAAGGAGGTAAATCGGGTACCATCTTCATAAAAATAATTGCAAGCTTTTTCTAGTTTTTGGTATTCAAACTTTTTGTTGTTTTGCTTTGCAATATCATACAATTCCAAAACCAAATGTGGTAAAGTAAATAACGATGGACCTGCATCGAACCTAAAACCATTTTGGGTGAATTCCGTTAGTTTTCCACCAAAATATTCATTGGCTTCTAAAACGGTAACTTCAAAACCCATGGCTTGCAACCTAACAGCACTAGCTAATCCCGCTATTCCCGAACCAATTATTATTATTTTCATACTTGCATTTATAACACCAAATATAGGTATGAGTTTTATTTGTTTTCAACATCACAAAAAAATAAAAAATACCGTCCATCTCTTCTATATTTTTTTGTAATTTGCGCCCATGTTCAATGAACCTGAAACCACAAAA
>JBMOGB010000148.1:0-9379 GCA_049318585.1 Bacteroidia bacterium
GCTTGTAAAACCACAGGATGGCTCGATAACCCTAAGTAATTATTGGCACAAAAATTCAATACTTTAGCGCCAGTGCTTACAGTTATTTCTGCTGCTTGTGGGCTAGTAATAATTCTTTCGCGTTTGTATAATCCAGCTTCTTCTATTTCTTTAAGTTCGGCTTGTAAAATGGGTTGCAATGTTTTGTACATAATTCTTTTATATTTTGTGCAAATAAAACAGAAATATGTGATACAAATGAATGATTAATTTTTATCAGAAAATTGGATACTATGATTTCATTTCTAGTTTTGATAACAAACAATAATATTGAAAACATAGAATCAATGATATAATTACAACTGAATCATGCTTCCATGTTTTGCAATTATGCTCTCATTTGGTATTACATTTGTTAAAAAACTCACATTTCTACTGGCCATGAGAAATAGAATTTAGCACCCTGTCCTTTTTCCGATTCTATCCAAACTTTACCACCTTTGTCTTCTACTATTTTTTTAACAATTGCAAGCCCAACTCCTGTACTTTCATAAGTATCTCGGCTTTGTAAGGTTTGGAATATTACAAATACTTTATCATGAAATTGCTTGTCTATTCCGTCCCCGTTATCGGCTACACAAAACTCATACATACCATGATTAATTTTATAACTAACTGTAATAGTTGGCTCCGGATTATTATTATATTTTATACCATTGCTAATATAATTTGTAAAAATTTGTTCAAACGAAATTCGTTCAGCGGTAACTTTTGGTAAATCGTTAGGAATAGTAATTTTAAACTTTTCGGCAGGGCTAAGCGCTTCTACCAACTCGTCAAGCATAGGTTTAAGTTCAAAGGTTTCGACTTCTTGTTTAACCCTTCCCGCTCTGGAGTATTCTAAAATTCCATTAATTAATAATTCCATACGTTTTACCCGTCCACGCATCATTTCAAAACTGGCTTTTATTTCGCCTTCTATTAAGTCGCCAAGGTCTTCTTCTATCCATAAAGATAGGTTGTTTATTCCTCGTAATGGAGCTTTTAAATCATGAGAAACTATGTACGCAAATTGATCTAACTCTTTATTTTTCATTTCCAACTCTTCAGAGTATTCTTTCAATTGTCTTTCAGCTTCTTTTTCTTGGGTAATATCCTGAAAAATACCACGCAAACCTTTTACTTTATTGTTTTCAATAACAGGAACACCTTTAGTTCTAATTTCAACTATGTTTCCTTTGGCAGTTTTAATTTTTGCTTCTAATTCAAACTCTTCCATGTTATCAATGGCCGCTTTAAATTTTTCAACAACTAAACTTCGTGTTTCATCGGTATAAAAATCGTAAGAAGTAGCAATAGTTGGCACATAATTGAAAGGTAGTTCATGAATTATATACATTTCATTTGTCCAAGTAATGCTCCTAGTTTCTCGGTCTATTTCCCAACCACCTACTTTGGCTATATGTTGGGCTTCTTCCAATTCACTTTGTGCTTTTAGTATTTTTATTTCAGCCAATTTTCTGTCTGTAATATCAAGCCCAAAACCAATAATATTTTCTACTTCATTTTTACTATTTAAAACAGGGAACATTCTTCTAAGCATCCAAATTTTTTCGCCTTTGTCGTTTGTAACCGATTCTTCAAATTCATATTGAACTTTGGCATCAAATACTTCATTAAATAGCTTTCGTCTAAGGTCTGCTATTTCTTTAGGTCTGTTTCTTAATTCACAATAATCATAGTCGTCTTTGCCTATTAACCATTCTCTTAACTCATCATTTTTTATACTTAGTGGGTTTATAAAAAGGTATTTATGTTGTTTATCAAAAACTACTATATCGGCAGGAATTTTATTTAATATTTTTTCGTAAAATGCTTTTAATTTTTCTACTTCTTCCTGTGCCTTTTTACGTTCGGTAATATCGCGCGAGTTAACTACTATACCATTTATGCCTTGAATATCAATTAAGTTATTTCCAATTGCTTCAATGTAAATCCAGTTTCCATTTTGGTGTTTGAATCTAAATTCAATGGCATCGGAAACGCCCCCTTCAGACAAACCTCTTCCAAACTCTTCACTTACCAAAGCAATATCATCGGGGTGAACAAAATTAAAAATACTGTTTCCAATTACATCTTTTTCATCGTACCCAAATATTCTGAAAAACGAAGGACTTTCATATACAGCAGTGCCATCGGGTTTTAAAATAGTAATAATATCGCTTGAGTTTTGAGCCAATGACCTAAACCTGGTTTCGCTTTCTTGTAATTTCGATTCTATTAATTTTCTCTCAGTAATATCAAGTGCAAAACCTACAATTCCATTTTCTTGGGTAATGTCTTTAAAAGTAAAATTGTCAAAATACCACTGTCCGTTTCTATCGTTTCCTTCGGTTATATAATACGATGGTTCAAGGGTTTTTAAACTGTTTTTGAATTGTTCATTTACTAAAGGATAATCGGTTTTATTATAAACATCAAACACATTCATACCAATTAATTCATTGTCTTTTAGCCCTAGTCTTTTAAGCCCTGCACCTTGAATTTGGGTAAATAAACCTTCTTTGTTTATACGGAAAAGTACAGATGGCATTTCCGATAAAATAGCGTTTAAAATTTGGCTTTTGTCTAATATTTCTTTTTGCTGAATATTTCGTTCAGTAATATCTCTAACGGCAGCTACTATAAATTCTTGTTCATCTACTTTTAAATATTTTACACTGGCTTCTACCGGGTATTCACTACTATCTTTTCTTATATTTACTCCTTGTAAAAGTAATTCACCTTTTTCTTTTACCTCGTCAAAATGTGCTCTCCATTCGTTTACTGTTGGAAACAATTTTTCCATTTCCATTACAGTAGAGCCTACCATTTCTTCTCTTGTTTTTCCTAATACTTTGGCCCTGCTTTCGTTTACGTATATCATTTTACCGTTATAGTCGGCTACTGATATGGCATCGCTAATTTGCTCAGTTATTTTATTAAGTAAAAATATTTCGTTTTGTTGGTTCTTAATTTCTGTAATATCTGTAATTACACCTACCAAAAACTCTTTAGAATCATCGGTTGAAAAAAGCGATTTTTTTATAAATAATGTTTTGGTTTCGCTTTCATTTTCAAAAACTGTTTCGTATGAATCTTCTGCTTTTGATTCAAACAATTTATCGTCTTTAGCAATGTAATATTCAGCATCTTCTTTCGATAAAAACTCTCTGTCTGTTTTGCCAATTATGGCTTCTTTTTTTAAGTTTAATAAGTTTGCATAAGCATCATTTACCAAAACCCATTTGTGGTTTTTGTTTTTTACAAATACAGGATTTGGAATGGCATTTAATATATTATTTAAAAAATTCTTAGAGTTAATTAAATCAAATTGTGCCACTTTTAGAGCTGTTATATCTCTGGCAATTGCTTGAACTCCCGAAAATTTTCCTTCTTTATAAATTAATTGAACATTTTGTCCAACCCAAACTTCTTTACCTTGTTTGGTAATAATAGGAAATTCTAAATAGGTTACATTGTCGTCTTTATAAGCTTGATTTAAGTAAAAAGCTTCTACTTTTTTCTTGTAATCCGGTCTTACTAAGTCAATGTATCTTTTTTCTAAAAGTTCATTTATAGTAAATCCGGTAACATTGGTTGCTATTTCATTTACATAGGTAAACAGACCAGTATCATCGGTGTAGTAGAACATATCGGTTGCACTTTCAATTAACAACCTAAATTTACCTTCACTTTCTTTTAGTTTATTCTCTGCTTTTTGGCGTTCTAATGCACCTCCAATATTATTGGCTAGGGTTCTTAAAATATTTTCGTCTGTAGTAGTCCAATCTTTATGCAAACTATAACTATCAAAACCAATAAAGCCCCAAAATTCGTCAGAAATAAAAATTGGAACAGCTATTAATGAAATTATATTTTTAGATTCAAGTAAACTTCTTTCCTCTTCTGGAAATTCATTTACTAATCCTTTTATTGAAATTCCCTTTGATAAATTTTGATACCATCTATTAAATCCAGAATTGCTGTAAGATATATTTTGAACTTCAGGATTATTTATTTTGCCTTCATTATTTTCTTTTAGCCATTCGTAGCGTTGGCTCATAGCCAATGTGTTGTTATCGCATAAATGGTTTTCGTAAATGTAAACACTATCAACTTTTACTTCATTTCCAATACAAGCCAATGCGTTAATAATTGCTTCGTCAAAATCAATATTTGTTAGCAACATAGACGATGCTTTATTGATAGCAATAAGCAATCTTTCGTTTTCTATTAAGTTGTTTTCAGCTAACTTTCTATCGGTAATATCTACTACAAACTTTACAATATGTTTTACTTGATGGTTTTCATCTAAAACAGGATTATAGTTTCCAATAATCCAAAGAGATTCCCCATTTTTCTTAACTCTTTTATACTCGCCTCCTACTATTTTTCCTTTTCCTATTTCCTTCCAAAAATCTTTATAATTATCTTCATTTTCTTCAACAAATATTTGATGATGTTTACCTATAATTTCTTCTTTTGTATAACCAATTAAATCTAAAAAAAGTTGGTTTGCTTCAGTAATAATTCCCTCAGGTGTAAATTCAATGGTGGCAGTAGTTCTGTTAATAGCTGCTAGTATTTCTGCTAAATTTTTCTGACTTTGAATTAATTTTTCTTCTGCTATTTTTCTTTCGGTAATATCAAATCTAATGGCCACAAATTGATAAGCAATTCCTTGGTCATTTATTAATGGAATTATATTGGTATTTGTCCAATAAAAATCTCCATTTTTCTTTTTATTTTTTACTTGACCTTGCCACACTTCACCACCTTTAATGGTGTTCCACATTTTCTCAAAAAAGCTTTGAGAATGAAATCCAGAATTAACTATGTTATGATTTGATCCAATTAATTCTCCTATAGAATATCCAGATACATGACTAAAATTTTGATTAGCTAATAAAATAGTTCCTTTGGTATCGGTAACAGATACAATAGCTGCTGTATCTACTGCCGACTGAAAATCGGAAAGTTCTTTAAACGATTCTTTAGAGCTTAATTCTAAGGTTCGTTCCAATTGATTAAAGTCGTTTTGGAATGAATGATATGATGAATTAATTAACTCAATAAATGCAAGTAAATCATTCGAAAATTGGGGGTTTTCTCCAAATAACTTACTAATTTGTCGTTTTAATAATCTATGCATAATTCAAAATAAGTATCAATAATTTGTTTGTAAAAAAAACTTTCAATCAGTTGAAAAGTAATTGGGGAAATTTTTAAATCTATAATAACAAAACTTCTTATAGTTCTTTAAAAGTTGTAATTGTCATGGTTTGATTGTGTAATTCGCACTTAGCATCTTTTGAAAAAGGAGAGATTTCACCATAAGAATAAAATCCACAAAGTGTTGTATTTTTACCTAATACTTCACTCACACCTTCTACTTCTTCTTCAATTAATTGTTTTAAAACTAATTTTCGTCCTACACAGCTAATTAGAATGGCTAATTCAGGGTTACTATTGTTAAGTATGGTACTATTTGCAGCACCAACAGCCCCATCTATTAACCTATCAAAATTTGCTTTCATTAAACGTACATAAGAACCTTCGGGAATATCGCCTGCAAATGTTAACGATTGAGCTTCTTCATTTACTGCCAATATGGTTCTAACTACTGGAGTATCGTCTTGTTTTACCCTTAAATTTAATGGAAACAACAAGCCAGAAGCTGGTAAATCTTTTGCATATTCTTCACCTAAAAACGATTTGTATAAATCCAATGCTGGCTTACCATCTAATTCAAAAAGAACATTGTTTTTTGATTTAGTAACCAAACGCTCAATTCCAAAACTATCCCAACCACCTAGAGAACCATAACCTATGCTTATGCTATTGCCATAAAAACCTAAAGCAGCCACTATTTTACTTTGCGATTCCGCATTTTTAGTAACAATAAAAGTTTCTTTAAAATCAGCACCATCTCCAGCCAAACCACCGGTAACGCTAATGCCTTCGGGCAAATTAGTTCGCAATCCTTTAACTAATTCCGAACCATTTACATTTAATCCATCCGATAAAACAAAAACATGCTTTAACTCTTCTTTTGGAAATAAATTCATTAATGATTCACCTGCTTTATAGCTTTCTTCTGCACTAGCTATTTCAATACTTTCGTAAACAATTTTAGTTTTTTCAAACTGTATTGCAGTTGCAATTATGGTATCGTCAAAAACATTGATACCAAGTATTTCACCTGATGTAGAGCTTCCTATAAAAATTGCGTTGCTGAACTTAGTTTTTAATTGCGCAAAATTTGTACTGTTTTTTATGTTAGAAGTAGATCCAAACACTAAAACTAAGTTAGCATTTTCAATATTTTCTTCTCCATTAATAAAATCCCAACCTGTGGTTTCTGTAAATTTGTATTGTGCTGTTTTCATAAGTTTTTTTTTATTTCAAATGTATAATTTTTGAAATAATATTTAAACTTATTTTCTTTTATTTTTTAAAATACAAATCGCCTAAATCATAGGCTATACATTCGGAAGAAGTTAGTTTTATAAGTTCGTTGTTTTTTAAACCAAATGCGTAATAACCAAGTGGTTCCAAAAGCTCGTAAATTATTTTCCTGTTCTCAACAGTGCTTATTTCTATTTGAATTAGCGGATTAAACTTTTTGATGGTTTTTATTAAATAAGGGAATAAAAATATTTCATAACCTTCCACATCGCATTTTATAAAATCAAGTTGAGTAATATTTGCAAATAATTCATCAGGAATTTTCATTTCTGCCTCAAAAGTTTCTAAAGCAGTGTTATCGTTTTCAGTACTTAAAACATGAGTTAAACCATGCCTAAATACCCCATCAATAACGGGTGTTCCCATTTCTATTTTTTTATTTTCGGCTCCTAATGCAGTTTGGTGAAGTGTAATATTTTTTAACGCAAATTTATGAGCATTTCGCTTAAAAACATTGGCAAAAAGAGGAACAGGTTCAATAGCAATAACCTTTCCATTTGCTCCACTTAATTTTGAAATATTGGTGCTGTAATAACCTACGTTTGCTCCTATATCAATACTAACAAAACCTGGTTTTATTATTTTTTTTAAAAAAAACAATTCAGGATATTGATTTTTTAAAAACCCAATATTTGTAATGCGTAAATAGGCATCGCTTACTATGGCTAAATATCCTTCTAAGCCAAAAGATTTTAATAAAATATTGCGTATTGCTTTTTCAATCATGGTTATTTTATCTCTTCAAAATCAACATATTCACCAATGTTGGAATTGTTTTTTTTGTTACTATTATTTGATGATGTTTTGTTGGGTTTTACTTTTATTTCTTCTTCTTCTATTGCATTTGCGGTATTATCTTGTAGGGTATTACTTTTTTTGAAATTCAGTAAAGTACCAAAAATAAAACGTGTGGCAGTATAAAACAAAAATAAATATACTAAGAATTTGAACATGATTTAATTGTTATATTATATGAATAAAACGATTAGGCAAAAATGATACTATTATTTATATTTTGTATCAAAATATAAAAATTAATGCTGTTGCTGTAATGCAAAGCATTGATGTTTTGATACTAAACCTATTTTTTAATTACGGCAAATTTGTCAATATTGGCAGACATTTTAAAATTATTTCTTGTCAATTAGTTTATACAACTCATCTAATTTAGGTGTTAATATAATTTCAGTTCTGCGGTTTTTGGCTCTTCCTTCTGGTGTATCGTTACCCACTTTTGGCATATATTCGCTACGGCCAGCTGCTGTTAATCGCTTAGGATTTACCTTGCTTACATCGCTTAAAATTCTCACAATATTGGTTGCACGACCGGTACTTAATTCCCAATTATCTTTAAAATTGATGGTGCTTCGCAATGGAACATTATCAGTATGGCCTTCAATTAACACATCTATATCTGGGTTTTTATTTAACACATCAGCTAATTTTTTAATGGCTTCTTGTCCTTTTTCTTCTATATCTGCACTGCCCGATTTAAACAATAATTTGTCGCTTAACGATACATAAACTTTTCCGTTTTTCATTTCTACTGTTAACTCATCGCTGTTAAAACTTAGCAATGCACGTTTTACTATTTCGTTTAAAGCATTGGTTATCGAATCTTGTTTGCGAACAATACTTTCTAATTCTACCAAGCGTTTTTCACGTGCCGAAAGCATGTCTTCTTTTTGCTTCAGGGCCAAGTTTAATTGTTCTGTTTTGCTTAATGACGATTTCAATAAATCGGTGTAGCGCTGGTTCATTTCTGTATAATCAGTTTGCAGTGCTTTGTGTTTTCTGTTTAACTCATTGTATTTTGCCAATAAATCTTTGTAAGTAGAATCCAATGTTCTGTATTCTATTCCTCGCTGAGTGGTATCTTGGTTAAATACAACATTGATGGTATGTAATGTATCGCGCTGACCAGTTGCTGTTTTTAAGCGTTTGCTCATAAAAAAATTATGTGATTTTTCTTTAAATCCTTTTGGGTTTTGAATCACTCCTTTTGGGTCTTCCACCTGTGCAAATATTGGTAATGTGCTTATAAATAATAATGCAAATGCAATGCAGTTTTTCATGGTATTTTTAGTAAATATGTAAAAAGCAAAATACACCTTATGTTCTTGTAATTGCAAAGTAGCAAGAAACCAATTTATCAAGATAATTTGTTATTTGAAATGATTTATGGACAATATTTAATGGACAATGGGCAATAGGCAATAGGCAATGAGCAATTGGCAATAGGCAATGAGCAGTAGGCAATGGACAATTTTTAATAGGCAATGGACAATGGGCAATGGGCAATGGGCAATTGGCAATGAGAAATGGACAATAGGCAATAGGCAATAGGCAATAGGCAATGGACAATGGGCAATGGACAATGGGCAATGGGCAAATATTTAAATCATAACTCCATCAACTAATCAACTTATTAACTCCATCAACCTAATAACTAAAAACTGTAAATTATGCAAAACATTTCGATACCAATTTTGGTTAATATTTTTACATTTGCAAAACAAATATTGAATTGTTCAATAAATCAAATCATTTAAACTTAAAAAACCATAAATAATATGTCATTCGAATTACCAAAACTTACTTACGAATACACAGCGCTAGAGCCACATATTGATGCTCGCACTATGGAAATTCATCACAGCAAGCATCATCAAGCTTATGTTACCAATTTAAACAATGCTTTGGCTGGAACCAATGCCGAAAACTTAAGCATTGAAGAAATTTGCAAAAACATTTCAAAATATCCAATGCCAGTTCGCAACAATGGTGGCGGGCATTTTAACCATAGTTTCTTCTGGAAAATTATTGGTCCAAATGCTGGCGGAAGTCCAAGTGGAAAATTATTAGATGCCATTAATGCCGACTTAGGTGG
>JBMOGB010000149.1:0-9345 GCA_049318585.1 Bacteroidia bacterium
TTGATAAACGAGTTACCAAACGAGGTCATATTTTAAGTGTAGATGAATTAAGCCATGCCATAGATATTACTACCGAAAGCGATGCACCAAAACAAGAGAAATCGATACTAAAAGGAATTGTAAATTTTGTAAATACAAATGTTACAGAAATAATGTGTCAAAGACCAGATATAGCAGCCATTGACATTGAAAGTAATTTTACAGAATTACTCCAATTAATAGATGAATTAGGTTATTCTCGAATACCTGTTTACAACGAAAGTTTAGATGAAATTCAAGGTGTTCTTTCCATAAAAGATATATTACCACATATTCATCAAACTGATGATTTTAAATGGCAAGAATTAGCACGAAAAGCTTTTTATGTACCTGAATCAAAAAAAATAGATGATTTGTTAAAAGACTTTCAAAACAAAAGAACTCACATGGCAATTGTGGTAGATGAGTTTGGAGGAACAAGTGGTTTGGTAACAATGGAAGATATTTTGGAAGAAGTTTTTGGTGAAATAAATGATGAGTTTGATGAGGATGAAATTTATTACAGTAAGTTAGACAATAACACATTTGTGTTTGAAGCTAAAATGCTCATAAACGATGTTTGTAAATACATGGAAATGGAGCAAGATTTATTTGATAATGTAAGAAATGAAGCCGATACTTTGGCGGGTTTAATTCTGGAATTAAATGGAAATATGCCTAAACAAAATCAAGAAATTAAATTTCAAAATTTAGTGCTTAAAATTGAGTCAGTGGACAAACGCAGAATAAAAAGAGTAAAAATTTCAATTGAAAGATGATAAATAAAAGTGCATTTATAATTCTATTTTTTTTACTTTTTGCAGCATGCAATGAAGAGGCAATTATTCCAAAACTAAGGGGATATGAACGAATTGAATTGCCAACAAAAAAATATTACCGATCACAAAATCCTTGCAATTACAGTATGGATGTACCAGAATATGCTACAGTAGAACTAGATAAATATCCAAACGCTGAGCCTTGCTGGTTTAATGTAGAGTACAAACCATTTCATGCAACTTTGCATTTAAGTTATAAAAATATTGCAAACAGAGATACACTTTTTAAGTTATTAAATGATAGCAGAACTATGGTTTATAAGCATACCATGAAAGCAGATGAGATTTTTGAAAACTATATTTCTAGACCAGGGAAATATGGAATTTTTTATGAGTTAGATGGAAACACCGCCACAAACGCTCAGTTTTATATTACTGATAGTACCAAACATTTTTTAAGAGGATCGTTATATTTTAATACAACTACTAATCAAGATTCTATTGCTCCTGTTTTAGCATATTTGAAAAAAGATATGCTTCGGTTAATAGAAACATTGGAATGGAAGTGAAAAAAAAATGTGGATTACAAAGTGGCTAAAATGCAAATAAATTAAAAAACGATAGGCAATAAAAAAATAGTGACGATCAATTAATTAACAAATCAATCTTTCAATCATTTAAATAATGAAAAAACTATATCTAATAATCAGCTTATTTTTACTTTATTTTCAAGCTAATTCACAAACAAAAAGCACTATAAAAATTGCATTGCTTATGCCATTTTGTGCAAAGGAAATAAACCAAAATCCAAACCATAAAAATGCTGAATTAGGTAATGCTTGCAGAGAATATTACCAAGGAATGTTAATAGCAACCGATAGTTTAAAAAATGCAGGATTTAACATAGGAATAACAGTTTTTGACACAGAAAAAGATACCTTTAAATTCAAGAAAATATTGAATAGTGAAGATGTTCAAAATGCTGATTTTATTATTGGTCCTGTAATTAAAGAAGGTCAGCTAATGATGCAAAATTTCAAAAACAAAAAAAGTGCTTTTCATCTTTCCCCGTTGTTTACATTTACCAAAACCAAAATAAATGATGAAAGAGTAATTTCTGCATATCCCGATTTAACATACTATGCCGATTATTTTGTAAATCATTTGAATAAAACCTCTTCATTTGGAAATATTATTGTTTTAGTTGGAAAAGATGCCTCTGATAAATCTTTGGCAAATTATTTAAAACAGATAGTTAAGCCTGAATTTCCGTTTAAAGTAAAACAATTAGAGCTATCGAAAACAACAGATATTTATAAGAATTTAAGTACAGAAAGTGATAATTTTATTTTTATAGCAAGCGATGACGAAAACCAAATAAATGCTGCTTTAAAAATTATAGCTGATACAAGTAACTACTATAAAATGAGTACTTATGGCTTGAGAAAAATAATTGATTTTAAAATAATAAATACAGAATATTGGCTAAAAAGTAATTTAAATATTATTACACCTTTTTATGTTAATTATATGGACACACTGACTAAAAAATTTATTGAAACGTATAGAAATTATTATGAAACAGAACCCAATGAATTTGCTTTTGCTGGTTACGATCAATTTATAATGGCTGTTTCTACTTATTCACAAACCAATGGAAGTTTTAAAAATTCAAGTAAAATTTATGTACACTCATTATTATCAAACAGGTATTTGTTAAAAGAAAAAATTAATTCTTTAGGATTTCAAAATTCATATTTACATATTTTAAAATATACAGACGATGGACTAATTGAAGTTGGTTGGTAAGTTTTATTGAACTTAAAAAACAATTTTGACAATAAAATTCTTTATCAAATAAATCTATGTTTTTTATTTAATCAACTTTCTTAACCTAACTAACCAAATCAACATTAATGAAGGAATCAAAACGAACCATTTTGTTTTTAGTACTAGGCTCATTTTTTATTGCTAATGCAATTATAGCAGAGTTTATAGGAGTAAAAATATTCTCGCTTGAAGGAACCTTAGGCCTTAAACCTGCAAATATCTTATTAGGAAGTTACAGCTTATCGTTTAATTTAACAGCTGGTGTAATTTTATGGCCATTGGTATTTGTTATGACTGATATAATTAACGAATATTTTGGACAAAAAGCTGTAAAATTATATAGTTATATTGCAGCTGCATTAATATCATATTCGTTCTTAGCAGTATATTTTGCAATGAATGTAAAAGGATCTGACTTTTGGAATGTAAAAACTTTAGCCAATGGTAATTTGGATATGAATTTGGCTTATAATAATATTTTTGGGCAAGGACTTTGGATTATCATAGGTTCGTTGGCAGCATTTTTAATTGGGCAAATACTAGATGTAAAAGTTTTTCATGCAGTTAGAAACATTACTGGAGAAAAGCACCTGTGGTTACGCGCTACTGTTAGTACTTTAGTGTCGCAATTAGTCGATAGTTTTGTAGTATTATTTATAGCATTTTATATTGGTAAATTAAATACTCCCGATCAATGGCCACTTAGTCAAGTGTTAGCTATTGCAACTGTAAATTATATTTATAAATTTATTGTAGCCTGGTTTATGGTTCCACTTTTATATTTTATACATCAAATAATTGATAAATATTTAGGCAAAAAAATGGCACAACAAATGATAAATGAAGCAGCTTTAAGTTAGCAAAATAATTATTTGTATTTTATGGCATTATTTTTTCGAAGAGTACCAAACCAAAGTTGATTTGGAATTTATAAAGCTTTACTTTGCCACATTATTTTAAATGAAAAGAATTTACGAAATTTTAGGTTTAGGAATTATTGATAGATATATTATGAGGAAATTTATTTCCACATTTTTTTTCTGTGTTTTGCTTTTTTCACTAATAGCAATTTTTGTTGATATTTCCGAAAAAATGGATGACTTTATTAAACATAAACCATCTTTATATGTATTGATTTTTGAATATTATTTATGGTTTATTCCTTATTTTTTAGGTTTACTTAGCCCAATTTTTTTGTTTTTGTCAACCATATTTTTCAATTCAAAATTATCTCAAAACACCGAAATTATTGCTATTTTAAATAGTGGCGCTCCTTACTATCGTTTTTTAAAACCATATTTATTATCTGCATTTGTATTATTTGTTTTGTTTTTGGTAGCAAATATGCATTTAATGCCAATAGCCGACCAACATAGACTTAAATTTGAAGATAATTACATACATGAAAAAGTAATTACTCAAAACAATAATATTTATTCCATGCTAAACGATACTTCTGTAATTCACATGGAGTCTTATAATTACGCTGATAGTGTAGGTTACAATTGTACCATTGAAGGTTTTAAAAACAACAAAATATATAACAGAATTTTTGCAACACGAATTGTTTGGAATAAAGCCAACAAAAATTGGACACTAGAAAACGTACAACAACGTTTGTTCATTGGCGATGATGAACCATTAAGAAAATTAGCTACCCTTGATACACTATTAAACATTAAGCCCGATGAGTTTGTGTTAAAAGCAAACTATGTTACCAGTATGACTAATCCTGAGTTAAATGAATATATAAGAAAAGAAAAAAGTAAGGGCGCTCCTGTTCATAAATTTTATGTAGAATTATATAAACGAGTAGCAGTACCTACTTCCTTTTTTATTCTTACTATTTTAGCAGTAGCTGTATCAAGTAAAAAAAGTAGGGGAGGAACAGGCGCACATATTGCTTTAGGATTTGGCTTAACAATTTCGTATTTATTTTTGATACAAATATTTAGTGTAATGGGCTATTCTGGTGTGTTAACACCAGCTTTAGCTGTTTGGATTCCTCCTGCATTTTTTCTAATTATTGCATTGTATCTTTTAAAAACGGCTCCTAAATAATTTTTTTTTGTTAAATAAAAACAAATATCTTCAATTACATTTCATTGTTTTACTTTGGGGTTTTACTCCTGTTCTAGGTAAATTGATTTCATTATCCGCCCTCGATTTAGTGTTTTGGAGGTTAATATTTGCGGCCCTTAGTTTGGCAATATTCATAGTTTACAAAAGGTTCAAATTCGATTTGTCTGCTAAAGAAACATTCGAAATTTTTATAATGGGAACAATGGTTGGCGCACATTGGTATTTTTTTTACCATGCTATAAAAGTTTCAAATGTATCAATAGCAATGGCTGGATTTAGTACCATGACTTTGTTTGCATCAGTTTTACAACCATTATTACTCAAAAAAAAATTCTTTTGGGGAGATGCTTTTTATGGCCTGCTAATTTTAATTGGCTTAGGCATTATTTTAAGTTTTGAAACAGGGGCAATTACAGGAATAATTTACGGAATTTTAGCCGCATTTACAGGAGCTTTTTTTGGAATTTATAATGGAAAATTGATTTTAAAACACAATAGTTCCTATATTACTTTTATAGAGTTCATTGGTGCTTTGATATTTATTATAATAGTAAATTTTTTACTAAATAATAACCAATTTTATTTAGCACCATTTTCAAATTACGATATTCTTTGGCTCTTAGTTTTAAGTATTTTATGTACTACTTTGGCTTTTACTTTAAGTGTAGAAATAATGAAGTTTTTTACTCCTTTTACTGTAATAATAACCAATAATTTAGAACCAGTTTATGGCGTTTTGTTTTCAGTATTATTATTTGGTCAGTCAGAAATTATGTCTGCTCAATTTTACTTTGGAGCATTTATAATTTTATTTTGTGTTTTTAGTTACCCTTTTTTCAAGAAAAAATTTGATAAATAAGTAAGCTTTATTAAATAAAATATTGACAATTTTACGTTTAAAAATAACAATAAGTTTATATAGTATCTAACAATTCAAAAAAGAAAATATCGTAATATTGCATTGATTTAAATGATTATTGGAAATATGCAAAAATATATATATTTGCAAAGTAATTAAATTCACTATGAAATATTTACGTATCCTATTTACCCTCAGTTCAAATATACCTCGCTGGATCATCTTTCTTTTTGACTTAGGTATATGTGCTTTCGCATTTGTGTTAGCAGTTATTTTAAGATATAGTTTTCATTTAAACGACTCAACATTTACAACTATTATTACGGTATTGCCTATTGTATTAATGGTAAAGGCCATTTTTATGATGTATTTTAGATTATATTCTGGAATAATAAGGCATACAAGTGTTCAAGATGGAATAAATGTTTTATATACAACTGTTTTTAGTAGTATAGGATTGTTTGCTATTTCTTTTTTCTATAAATCATTCTTTATTTCTGGGTATTCAATTATTCCAATTTCAATCATTATTTTAGACTTTATAATTGCTGCATTTTTCTTAGGTTCATTTAGAATATTTGTTAAATTATTATATTTAAAAACAGCTCAACAAAGCAATGGATTAGTAATAAATTATGTAATTTTTGGTGCAGGCGAAGCTGGTATTATTACTAAAAGAAAATTAGAACAACATAGGGGTTCAAATATAAAAGTAGTTGCCTTTTTTGATGATGATAGTAACATGAAAGGCAAATCATTAGAAGGAATTAGAATTTTTGATTTTGATAATGAATTGACTAGTTTAAACTTGAAATTTGAAATTGATAGTTTAATTATTAGTGGCATAAATTTAAGCAATAATAGAAAACAAGAAATAGTTGAAAAATGTTTAGGTTTAAATATAAATGTGCAAAGTGTACCTCCAGTAGAAAAATGGATAAATGGAGAGCTTAGTTTTAACCAAATAAAAACAATAAAAATAGAAGATTTAATTCAAAGAGATATTATAGAATTAGATATTGAAGCAATTGGTAAGCAATTAAACGGCAAAGTAGTAATGGTTACAGGAGCTGCTGGTTCAATTGGTAGTGAAATAGTAAACCAACTTTGTAAGTTTAAAATAAAAAAAATTATAATAGTTGATTCAAGTGAAGAAAGTTTATATCAATTAGATGTTAGAATTTCGGAAAATATTCATGATTTCAATAAAAAAAATATTGAAATTATTGTAGCAGATATTACTAATATGGAAAGAATGAAAGGAATTTTTGAACGTTTTCAACCTGAAATGTTATATCATGCAGCAGCCTACAAACATGTTCCATTAATGGAAAGTAATCCATCGGAAGCTATAAAAACAAATGTTAAAGGTACCATGACTTTAGCAAATTTAGCTGTTGAATATAAAGTTGAAAAATTTGTGATGGTTAGTACAGATAAAGCTGTAAACCCAACAAACGTTATGGGTGCAAGCAAGCGAATTGCTGAAATATATGTACAGTCATTAAGTAATTTTATAAAGAAAAACAAAACCAGTGACACCAAATTTATTACAACTAGATTTGGAAATGTTTTAGGTTCGAGTGGTTCTGTTATTCCACGATTTAAAAAACAAATAGATGCTGGTGGTCCAATAACAGTTACACATCCCGAAATTACTCGTTACTTTATGACCATTCCCGAAGCTTGTCAATTAGTATTGGAAGCTGGATACATGGGAAATGGTGGCGAGATTTACATATTTGATATGGGAAAATCGGTTAAAATTATTGATTTAGCTAAAAAAATGATTCGTCTTTCTGGTTTGTCGTTAGGTAAAGATATTCAAATTATATACACTGGTTTAAGGCCAGGTGAAAAAATATATGAAGAGTTACTAAATGATCAAGAGAATACAATACCTACCCACCATTCGAAAATTATGATTGGTAAAGTTCGTGATTATAATTTTGAAAATGTAAAAATTGATATTCAAAATTTGTTAGAATTATACAATACTCAAAACCAAACTGCAATTGTTGCAAAAATGAAGGAAATAGTTCCTGAATTTATTAGTCAAAATTCACCTTACGAACACTTAGATAATAAGCAAGAATTAAGTGAAGTTACTGTTGAAAAACTTTTAGGAAAATAAAAGAGTTACATTTTCAGCTTTTCTAAATTAGAATCTGTCTAAATAATATTTATTTATTAACAGTATTTCTTGCATAATTAAACTTATTATATTCGCACCATTGTTGATGATAGCTAGTCTTGATTTAAATCAGTGAGGCAAATAATCAATAAACAATAGATTTGTAAAGAATTTGTAAATAAATTAAATGAAACTGAATAAACTACTATTTCTACTAGCAGCTTTCTTTTTAGGAGCTAAATTAACGATGGCTGATGTAGCCGAAGGAGAAAAACTATTTAATGCCAATTGTACCGCTTGTCATGCCATAAATGACAAAGTAGTTGGTCCAGCCTTAAAAGATGTTGATAAACGTCAAAGTGAAGCATGGCTAATTAAATGGATTCAAAATTCTCAAGCTGTAATCAAATCGGGTGATGAGTATGGAAACAAACTTTACAAAGAGTACAACCAATCAGCAATGACTGCTTTTCCTCAACTAAAGGATGACCAAGTAAAATCAATTTTAGCATACATAAAAACTGGTGGTGCAGCTCCTGCAACTGCTGGAAATGATGCTACTGCTGGAACTGCAAAAACTGAAGATGGTTTTTATAGTCAAGGTATGTTAATTGGGTTGAGTCTTTTTGCTGTTATTTTATTAATCATCATTTTTATTTTAATGAAAATAAGAAAAGTAATTGATAAAATTCACGATGAAAAATATCCTGAAGAAGTAGATACAATTATTCATTGGAAACAAAATAAAAAATCAACTCGTTATAAATTATTTGTAAAACACCCCGTTGTGGGAACTTTAGCAGTTGGTGCTTTATTAACCGTAATCTTAGGATTATATGGTTATGATTATGGTCAAAAAGAAGTAGGTGTTCAAAAAAACTATGCACCAGTTCAACCTATCAATTATTCGCATGAATTGCATGCTGGTAAATACAAAATCAATTGTCAATATTGCCACTCAAGTGCTGATAAAGGTAAGCAAGCTTCAATTCCTTCAGCAAGTACTTGTATGAATTGCCATACATATGTAAAAGCAAAAGCTAAATACAATGGCAAAGTTTCACCTGAAATTCAAAAAATTTATAATGCAGTTGGATATGATTCAAAAAATGGAACATACATAGCTGGCTTTAAACAACAACCAATTAAATGGGTAAGAATTCACAACTTACCAGATCACGCGTATTTTAATCATGCGCAACACGTAAAAATTGGTAAAGTAGAATGTCAAGCTTGCCATGGTCCAATTGAAACAATGAAAGTAGTAAGTCAGCAACGCAGCTTGCAAATGGGATGGTGTATTAACTGTCATCGTGAAGCAAAAGTAGATGTTGCAAATAATGATTATTACGAAAAATTACACAAAGATTTAAAAGCTAGCAACAAAGACTATATAACAGTTGCTCAAAATGGTGGATTAGAATGTGCTAAATGCCATTATTAATCAAAACTATTTAACAGAAATAATTTTTAAATTACTTAAAGAAGAAAAAATTTTTAAATGGGAAATATAAATAAATACTGGAAAGGTTTAGAAGAACTAAACAACGATCCAAAGTTTGTTGCTAATAAAAAGAATGAATTTGCACAAGGAATTCCTTTGGAAGAAGTATTAACTGATTCTGATGGTGAAATGCAATCAA
>JBMOGB010000150.1:0-9325 GCA_049318585.1 Bacteroidia bacterium
TGAATTTATGCTTTTCAAATCCACCCCATTTGGTATCATTGTATTTCCAGCCAGTTGTCTTTGATTTATCTGAACATGCCGAAAACAAAATAGTTGCAATAAATGATGCTAAAAATAATTTATTTACTAATTTCATGGTTTTAGTTAATTGCTTTAAAGTTTCCAAATATAACGGATTTTGTAAATTATGTGTATAAAAAAACTTTTTTTTTGAAAAAAAAATTTAAATGCTGAAAATGAGTGTGATTTTTTTGATGAAAATGTTGAAATTTACAATTCAGGACATTTAATTGGCTTACCCATTCTACTCCTAGATCTTGCTTTGGTGTTAATGTCAAATCCTAGCGATACTTCATGGCTTCCAACAGCTGCAGTTCTAGCATTAGAAATTGTTAAATCGTAACTATACCCAATTCTTAAATTTTGAAAACGCAAGCCTAATAAAAATATAACAGCATCCGAATTTCTACTTGTTTGTCTAAACCACATTCCTACTGTTAATGCTTGTTTTTTAATATAAGTTCCTACGTTTACTTGGTAAAAATCTCTTTGACTCATAAATAACAAATTAGGAGAAAGATAAACCCTGTTGGCTTCAAATCTTGTTTGTTTTAAACTAATATTTGCTCCTAAATGTGCAGTATATTTTCTGGGTAAAATAAATGGTTGTCCATTTGAATTAGTAACAATAAATGATTGGTTGGGTTCTAGTAAATTATTAGTAGCAAACCCTGCATAAAAAAACTCATTATAAATTAAAGCACCGGCACTAAAATTAGGAAAAGTTCTAATTTCACTTCCTGCAATTTCAGATGTGGGATATATATTTCCCCTAACTGCATCTAATTGATCTCCAAAAACAAACTTGCTAAAATCGTAAGATTTTTGTTGAATTTCGGCTTTTAAACCAAAATTAGCATTCCATTTTCTACTAATTGTTAAGTTATATGAATAAATTCCTCCTATGCCAATTGTTGTTAAATAACCATCGCCTGCTTGATCAATAGAAACAATTGCACCAAGTCCACTTAGCATTTTAGGAACATAAGCATCTACAGAGGTTACTGAAGTTCTGTATGTTTTATTTAAACCTGTATATTGATTTCGTGCATTAGTAGCAAATCTTATTTTTTTTGCTGCTCCCGCAAAAGCAGGATTGGTATAAATTGGTGAGGCATAAAATTGACTTAATTGCGGATCTTGCGCAAAAGCATTTAGCAGTACAAACATAAATGCTGTACTCAAAAACATTCTTTCCATCAATTTATTCATACCTCAAATATATTAAAAATCAGGACAAGTCATAGGTCTTGGATTTCTTCTTCTTACTTTTTTACGTAATTCAAACGCCAAAGATACTTCGTAAGAATTGGCAGCTCCTGAACTTGCAGTAGAAACTGTACCATCATAAGAAAACCCAATTTTTACTTTTTCGGTTCTTAATCCAACAATTGCAATAATAGCATCAGTATTTGAATTTGTTTGACGAACATATAAACCACCAACCAATGAGCCTTTGCTAATATACATTCCCAAATTTAATTGAGTAGCTTGCATTCCTTTAAATACTTGCTGCATATATATTATGTTAGGATATAAGTATGAAGACCTGCTTTTTACTCTGCTTTCATTGATAGGGTAAATAAATCCAACATGGCCAGTAAATCGTCTATATATAGGAGCAACAATTGATTTATTATTTAAGTTAAATGATTGATCGGGCTCTGTTAAATTATGAGCAGCAAAACCAAAATAAAAATTTTTACTATATCCTAAAAATCCGGCTGCAAAATTTACAATATTTGCTTTACCATCTGGTGTACCTAATGGTTCACCTCCAGTATTGTTAAAACCATTGATACCCAATTGCGAACGCCAAAGAAATTTTGTATAATCAACTGTTTTTTGAACAAAACCCGCTTGTAGCGCCATTCTAATAGTGAACCTTCTATTTACTGGAATTAAGTAGGAATATGCAAAATTAGCACCAACAGTTCTTAAAGTACCTGTTCCTTGTTCATCGTAATGAGCCTGAATTCCTATACCTCCATTTATGGCTTCAAAATGTTCATCATAACTGGCATTAACAGTTGTAAACGAACCAGAAATTCCTGGCCATTGGTTACGAGTGTTTAATACTAACCGTCCAACAGTGCTTGAACCAGCAAATGCGGGATTGGTATAAATTGGGCTAGCATAAAACTGCGAAAATTGTGGATCCTGAGCATATGCTCGCACACTTATTAACAGCGGTAATATGTATGTAAGTATTCTGCGCAGCGCAGCTTTTTTAAATGTCATTTTTCTATTTGGTTGTCTTTTTAGTAAAATATAAGTTATTTTTATAATTTATATAAGGCTTAAAATACTTTTTTAGTATGTTTGTTCGTTGTATTTTCTCTACAACTATTTTTCAATTATAATAAATTTCAAATTTTATATGCAATTTTTCTTTAAAGAAATAAAAATAAAAATCTCAATAGCTATTATATTGGGTACTTTAATGTTTGGTAATCATTTATTTGCCTATACAATTATAAAAAATGTCATATTTGATTGGCAGACACCAAAAATAGCAAAATTGGGCGAATTTCAAACTTTTTTCCAAAATGCGAGCTACGAAAAAGAGTTTGGAATGGTTCCAATTTATAAAAATAAGTTGGGAAAATGCGGCTCCGAAATAATAAATTCAAAAATTGTTGATATTATTTTTGAAGAGGAGAAAACAACCAATCAAGATTTGAATAAAATAAATAATTTGAATTTAGAATTATCAACTTTTATTGGTTTTGAAAAACGTCAAGCTTATTTGTTTGTAAAATTTGTTCCATATATAAAAGTTGGAAATGTTTTAAAAAGAGTTATTTCTTGTACCATAGAAATTGAAACCAATAATGTTTTTGAATTATCTAAAAGTTTAGGCAAATCGAGTTATGCTGCAAATTCTGTTTTGGCCAACGGCCAATGGTATAAAATTGCTACCATGAATAATGCTATTCATAGAATTGACTACACTTTCTTGAAAAACTTAGGGCTAAATATAGATGCAATTGACCCAAGAAACATAAAAATATTTGGCAATGGTGCAGGTATGTTGCCTGAAAAAATTGCTGAATTCAGATATGACGATTTGCAAGAAAATGCCATTACTATACAGGGTGAAAGTGATGGAAAATTTAATACCAATGATTATATTTTATTTTATGGACAAAGCCAAAAAGAGGTTTGGAAATATAACAATGCAACTAAAATTTATAATGCACAACCCAATTTATATTCCGACACCATGTATTATTACATCACGGTTTCGAACAATGCTGGTAAACGAATTTCGAGTATTTCATCGGCTGTAAACCCTAATTACACAACTAATACTTACGATGCTTTGGCACACCATGAAGAAGACATTACTAATTTTGTAAAAACAGGAAGAAACTGGTATGGCGAGGATTTTAACCGCCAACCACAGCGAACATTTACCAATATAATTTCCGATTTAGATACTTCGGCAAATGTTATTTTTCAATCAAATATTGCTGGAAGAGCATCGCAAACAAACGGATTTGACATTAGCATTAATACACAATTTTTATTAAACCATTTATGTTCTGGATTGTCATTAGCCTATGACGGTATTTATGCAGATACAGATTTTAAAATTGCAACATTTAAAACCAATTCTAACCGTTTTGATATTAGTTATTCTTATAACGGACCTGTTGCACAAGGCGCTAATGGATGGCTTGATTTTTATACCATTAATGCTAGAGCATTTTTGAAAAATACTGGAAAGCAAATTTTATTTAGCGATAAAAATGCAATTGCCAACAGCAATATTGCACAATATAATTTTACTACAACCAGAAATTTAACAATTTGGGACGTAAGTAATCCAACTCAAATATTTTCAATTCAAGGTTCTTTTGATGGCACAACAAGTTTATATAATTTTACAGCAAATGCCGATAGTTTGCGTTGGTTCATGGCTTTTGATAACTCAAATTTTATTAAACCAATAAGCATTGGGAAAATAGCAAATCAAAACATACATGGTTTGGGTGCTGTACAAGGAATCATTATTAGTCATACCGATTTTTTAAGTGAAGCAAAACGATTGGCTGATTACCATAAACAGAAAAATGGATTGAATATTCATGTAATAAACGTTACGGATATTTACAATGAATTTGGAAGTGGTAGCCAAGATGTAACAGCCATTAGAGATATGTTACGCATGTTTTATAAAAAATATACTTCACCAAATGAAAAATTAAAATATGTTACTTTAGTTGGTAGAGCAAGTTATGATTACAAAGGTAATTCCAACAAAACAAAAACTGGTTTTGTAAACACCAATTATATTCCAACTTATGAAGAAGTAAATAGCACTGACCCTGGTGACTATTGCACTGATGATTTTTTTGTTTGTTTAGATGATAACGAAGGAAATCTTGCAAATAATAACGCAAATGGTGATTTAATGGATTTGGGAATAGGAAGATTTCCAATTGTAAATATAGAGCAAGCAAAAGGAATTGTTGACAAAGTTATTTATTACCAAACCAAAAGCAGTTTTGGCGATTGGAGAAATAAATTTACTTTTATTACTGATGATGAACTTCCAGATAATAATATAAGATTTATGGAAGTTGCTGAAGAATTTAGTACTAATTATATAAAAAAATACAGAAAATTCAATATCAATAAAATTTACTCTAATTCCTATGAATCATTGGCTACAGCAGGCGGAAAACGATTTCCTCAAGTAAATACAGCCATTACTAATGTTGTAAACAAAGGCAGTTTGGTTATTAATTATATTGGTCATGGTGGTGAAGTGGGTTGGAGTGCAAGAAGGATTTTAAATGTGGATGAAATAAATGCTTGGAATGTAAAAGAAAACATGCCTTTATTAATGACTGCCACTTGCGAATTTAGTAGGTTTGACGATCCTTCAAGGTTAGCAGCTGGAGAGTTAGCATTGATCAATCAAAATGGTGGACCAATTGCATTGTTTACTACAGTTAGATTAGTTTATGCAGGTGATAATGATGCTTTAAATCGTCATTTTAATAGCCAATTAGGATTGGATTCTGGAGCCATTTTACAACCAAAAACATTTGGAGAACTAATTATGCAAACTAAGAATTTAAATCCATCTGAAAATAGTAGAAACTTTACATTATTGGGCGACCCAATGTTACAATTGGCATTGCCAAAATACAATGTAAAAACAACAACTATTAATAATAAATTGGTGAATACTTTTACAGATACAATCAAAGCATTGAGCAAGGTTACTATTTCGGGTAATGTATTGGATGAAAACAATAATTTGATGAGTAATTTTAACGGAATAGTTTACCCAACTGTTTTTGATAAAGAGTCAGAATATCCAATTGTAGATGTAGAAGAACCAGTAAGTATTTCAAGTTTTAAACTACAAAACAACATAATTTATAAAGGTTCGGCAACTGTTACCAATGGTGTTTTTACTTTTAGTTTTATAGTACCAAAAGACATTGATTATAAATATGGTTTTGGTAAAATAAGTTATTATGCCAATAACGATACAACCGATGCAAGTGGATATGATGGAAAGGCATTAATTGGAGGAACTTCTGATTCGATTTGGGTAGATAATAAAGGCCCAGAAATAAAATTATACATGAACGATGAGAAGTTTGTAAACGGTGGCTTGGTTCCAGAAAATTCGTTATTTATTGCCAAAGTTTATGACGAAAACGGTATTAATACTACAAGCCGAGGTGTAGGCCGTGATTTAAATGCAGTAATGAATAAAGAAAACACCAACACCATAATTATGAACGATTTTTACCGATCGAATTTAAATACTTACCAAAGTGGAATAGTAAACTATAACTATAAAAATTTGCCTTTGGGTTTAAATAAAATAAAGTTTCAGGCTTACGATATTTTTAACAATGTAGGTGAGGCTGAAGTAGAATTTATAGTAGCAACCGACAGTAAAATTGCTTTGCAAAATGTATTGAATTATCCAAACCCATTTACCAATAAAACATCTTTTCATTTTGACCATAACAAAGCAGGACAAGACATGCAAGTTTTGGTTCAAATATTTACAGTGAGTGGTAAATTAATAAAATCGTTACAAAAAGATGTTTTAGCTGCTACCAGTCATTTTAGCGATTTAGAATGGGACGGGCACGATGATTATGGCGATGCAATAGGAAAAGGAGTTTATATTTACAAAGTGAAAATAAAAGCACAAGGAAAAACCGAAGAAGCATTTCAAAAATTAGTGATTTTAAATTAATTTGTAAAATAAATTCTAATTGATTGAACAATAATTTTATATTTGAAAGGTTAAAAATCATGGATAAATTTAAGTATTATATAGAAAAAAACATATTTGGAGTTTGTGCTTACTTAGGTAATAGGTTTGGTATCAATTCAAATATTATTCGTATGTATTTTATTTATACATCCTTTATTACTGCTGCTTCACCTGTTTTAATTTATTTAATATTGGCTTTCTGGTTAAATGTAAAAAAACATTTTAGTACAAAGCGCAAAAGCTCATTAGAGCTTTAAAAATCCTTTTACTTTTTACACTTATACTTTACACCGAATGAATAAACCTCGTTTAATTTTCGTCTTTTTATCTATTTATATTGTAGCAGCTTTTAGTTGGTGGGGCTTTGAACATTTTAGAAATAGCAATACTATTAATTCTTTAGAAACCGAAAACAGTAAATTAAGAACAGAAGCAGATGAGATTTTGTGTTATAAAGCTTCTACAGATGTTGGCGAAGAAATAAAACAAGATAATTTTTTAGATACAGTTCAATTAAACAATTATTTTGAAAAATATTATAGCACATTAGACTTAGTTTATTTAGACACCATCAATCCATTTAACGGCTATTTGATTAGACCTAAAGAAGAAGCTTATATAAAACTACAAAGGGAAATAGATACTTCGAAAACTAAACTTTCCAAGAAAAAATGGATGTATGCTACAGAAGGAACAGTCATGATTATTTTATTGTTTTGGGGTATTTTATGGGTGTATAGAACCTTTGAAAAAAGCATCAAATTGAATCAACACCAAAACAATTTTTTACTGTCGGTTACTCATGAACTTAAAACTCCCATTGCCTCTGTAAAGCTCTATTTAGAAACATTGCTGAAGCGAGATTTAGACAAAGAACAACAACGAACAATTTTAAAAAACTCCATTAACGACACCAATAGATTAAGGGTTTTAGTTGATAATTTATTGCTTTCAGCACAATTAGAAACTAACCATTACGAACCGTTATTGACTCAAATAAATTTGAGTGAATTACTGCATAAAATTATAGATAAATATGCAGAACCACGAAATTTACAAGAAAGAATTGTTAAAAATATAGAACATCAAGTGTATATAACTGGTGATGAGTTTGCCATTGAAACCATCGTTGTAAACTTATTAAGTAATGCCGAAAAGTATTCTGACAAAAACATTACAATTCTTTTAAAGTCGGATAATAAGCACGTAATATTAAGTATTTCGGATTTAGGTATAGGCATTGCAGACGCTGATAAACAAAGGCTCTTTGATAAGTTTTATAGGGTTGGAGAAGAGCAAACTCGTAAAACAAAAGGAACAGGTTTAGGACTATTTATAGTAAAGAAACTGGTAACATTTCACAGTGCAACTATTGAAGCAAAAAACAATCATCCTAGTGGAACAAACTTTGAAGTGTGTTTTAACGTATAGTAATTTCGATAAGCTATAACTAAATAAAATTTCATTATGAATAATATACTATTGGTAGAAGATGAAGAAAATCTTCAACACGCACTTAAACTTAATTTAGAACTAGAAAATTACCATGTAATTGCTGTTGGTGATGGGAAAAAAGCTATTGACGCTTTTAGAGAACGTAAATTTGATTTGGTTGTACTTGACATCATGTTACCAGAAATGGATGGTTATATGGTTTGTGAAAATATTAGACTTCACGACCACAATATTCCAATTTTATTTCTTTCGGCTAAGAGTACACCTGCTGAAAGAGTAGAAGGTTTGAAAAAAGGTGGCGATGATTACATGACTAAACCTTTTGACCTAGAAGAACTTTTGTTAAGAATAAAAAAACTTTTAGAAAAAAGAGATAAGATTAGGCTAACAGAAAAAGCACTTCCTAATATTTTTAATTTTGGCAATAATTGGATAAATTTTGATAGCCATCAGGCTAAAGGTGTGGAAGGTTTAATTGATTTAACTAAAAAAGAAACTTTGTTACTTAAACTTTTGATAGAAAATAAAAACACTGTTGTTAGCCGCGAACATATTTTAAAAGTAGTTTGGGATTATAACGTTATACCAAATACCAGAACCGTAGATAATTTTATGTTGAGCTTACGCAAATATTTTGAAACAGATCCTAAAAACCCAGCATTCTTGCACTCTTCACGAGGAATAGGATATAAATTTGTAGAGCAAGTAGCAGTAGTTGCTTAAAAAAATTCTTAAAAACCAACTTCAATTTGAGGTTGGTTTTTTTGTTTACTATCAATAAATCACTACCATTTAGCCATTTATAAATTTAAAAAGTTAAATCAATAAAATAATTTCAAATAGTAAAAAAAAAACTAACATTTGTGCTTTCAAAATAAATACAGCAAACAAACTAAATGAAAATAGGAATTGTGTGTTATCCAACCTATGGTGGTAGCGGAGTAGTGGCTACTGAACTAGGAAAAGCATTAGCACAAAGAGGTCATCAAGTACATTTTATAGCTTACAAACAACCCGCAAGGCTCGACTCTTTTATGAGTAATATTTTTTACCATGAAGTAAACGTAAGCACATATCCATTATTTGATTTTCCACCTTACGAAACTTCGTTGGCAAGTACATTGGTTGATGTAGTTAAATTTGAAAAGTTAGATATTCTTCACGTTCATTATGCCATTCCACATGCTTCGGCAGCTATAATGGCCAAACATATTTTAGCTACCGAAGGCATCAATATTCCGGTAATTACTACATTACACGGAACCGATATTACTTTGGTTGGAAAAGATTCATCGTTTGAACCTGTTGTAACTTATTCCATTAATCAATCGGACGGTGTAACTTCAGTATCCGATTCATTGAAACAAGATACTTACCAACATTTTAAAACAAAAAAACACATTGAAGTAATTCCTAATTTTATAGATGTTTCAAGGTTTCAAAAGCAAGCAAAAGAGCATTTTAAAAAAGCAATTGCTCCAATGAATGAAAAACTAATTGTACATACTTCTAATTTCAGAAAAGTAAAAAGAGTAGAAGATGTGATAAAAA
>JBMOGB010000151.1:0-9322 GCA_049318585.1 Bacteroidia bacterium
GATGGATTATTATAACTTAACTTAGCATCGTTTAAAGTTGGAAACGAAGTAGATGAAGCATAACAAAAACCATATTCTTGAATATTGTCGGCTCCTAAGTTTTGAAACAAACCATAAATTTTAGCTGATAATAATGGAGTTACAACAGCGGTATCTGTACTGAATTTAATAGAACTTACTCTTACCGTTTTTTCGGCTGAATAAAATATGGAATTATCACTTATTTGTGCATAGGTTTTTACGTAATAAGTGGTATCAATTACTGGGTTTAAAATTTTACCACTAAACACTGTGTCTTTATTTAAAATCCCTAAACTTTGTTTGTTAGTTTGAGCAAAAGCATTCGAAAACAATGAATAATCATATCCAAAATCTAAAATTTTTAAACCTCCAATTCCATTGATACTTCCTATTAAATTGATTTCTTTGGAACTTATTACTTTTAAGGTATCTATTTTTAAATTAAACATGATTGGCACTACATCTGTACCAAATACATTGCCATAAGTTACCACATTATTACTAATGGCATAAGCCCTAAAATGATACACATTGAATGCTTGTAAACCAATTAAGTTTGCAGAAAATTCTCCTGTTTTATTTGTTTTACCAAGGCTTATTCTGTCATCGTTTATGGTTGGAAAACTATTATTTGCAGCATAACAAAAACCATAATCGGTAATACCATTTTCTTCCATATCAATTATATTGCCTTTGGCAATAATTTGATTGTTATAAAAAATACTTCTGATGGTTTCAACCTTGTTGATGCGTTTAATTTCTAACTGCTTGCAGGAAGTTAGCAATATGGCAAAAATGATGAGTAGGTATTTTTGTTTCATGTTATAATTTTTCTTTTTCTTTTCAACTTTACTAACGTTTCGGCTTCGCTCAACGACCGTAAAGTTTTTAGGAGCACTCGGTGCTCGGTCATTGAGCGGAGCCGAAATGAGCCGAAGCACCGTTAAGTCTTTTCTTCAACTTTACTTTCGTTTTGGCCGAAAATTATGAGAACCAAAAATAACATTTATATCAGACTGTATGGTTGCTTTTATATTGCCCAAGAGACTTTTAGTATTTTCACCCAACACAATACCACCACTTCCAATACGTTTTAATATTTTAAGTTCTTTACCATATAAGGCGTTTAAGTCTTTAAGTGTAACACTTCTCATAACACCGCTAAACAAATTTGATGGTGGAATTTTATGGACAATTTCAACATATCTACTAAATTTATCCTCTAGGTTTTTAAGGTCTAATCCTTCAGGGTTAAGAGAAATTATTTCACATGCTATGTCGTCCATTTCTTGCAACAATTCTTGTAGTTGTTCGTTTGTCATAACTTTATAAGTTTGCTTATTATGTTTGCAAAACAAACATAGTTTAATTATTTACAGTAAAAATTCAAAATAAAAATAACTTTTGTAAAGTGAGATATAGTTACCTAATTTTTTTTGAATAAATGAAGGAATTTAATTGAAGAATTATCATAAGTAGGGGAACTAAATTTTAGTTTAAAACTTTCACTTAATACATTCCCAGAAATTGAGATACCGCCCAAAATTATCAACTCATTATTATTAAATATTGATGAGTGACTATGTCTTGGTAATGGTGTTTTAAAACTTACAGGAATTTCTATCCAATTATTAGTTAGTAAATTATATTTGTAAGTATTATTTTGTAAACTACCAGAAAAAGCATTCTGTCCTCCAAAAACCATCATTTCTGTTCCCGTCCAAATTGCTGAATGTAAATAAACACCCTTGGGTGAATTTAAACCTACAATTTGAGACCAAGTATTTGTAATGGGATTGTATTTATAAATTGTACTATCATTATTTATTCCAAAATTTTGATTAATTCCTCCCCAAATTAACATTTCTGTGCCTGTCCAAATTGCAGTATGACCTCTTTTAATAGGTGGTGCATTAGTGTTTGAAATTGTGCTCCAAACTTTTGTGTTAGGATTAAATTTTTTTCCACCAAATGTATTATTAACGCCACCCCAAATTATTAAGTCAGTTCCAGTCCAAATCATTGTAAATTCTGTTATTACTGGATTAGAATAATTGGTGGAATCCAAAATTATAGTAGTATTTGTATTTATATTTAGTTTTGTTATTCCCAAAAATCTATCACTTATAAAAATACTACCATTAATATTATCATAGACTGCCCCAAAAGAATTAGTTGTAAAACATGTTGAATTTGGTATATTTACGCTAGACCATGAACTGTTACTGAAATTATACTTATAAAGTTTACAGCCAGAACTGCCATAAAAAGAATGGGATAAAATCATATCTGTTCCTGTATTAATTACAGGTCGTTGGCTAATCCCATCTGGAAATACGCGTTCATTTGAACTCATTAGTTCCCATTGCCAAGAAGCAGAATCAGCAATTTTTCTTTCATATTCCAATTGGGTTCTTCCTAAATACGTATAACCACTATTCAACAATGTAGAATCATAATTTTCTAAAGTTATGATAGAACCAGAAGGCACAGCATTTACTTTAGGCAAAACTGTAAAATTACTTTTTGATAAATACAAAGTGTCATTGCTTCTACTTATAGTTTGCAATTCATTCAAACTATCTCTATCACTATCTTTTGTAAACTTTACAAAGTTGGATTTACTCAAAAACAATGAATCATTTCTAAAAGTTAAATTCTGTATTTCATTAGTAGAATCAGCATCATTATCTTTAGGAAGAATAATAAAATTGGCTTTGCTCAACTTCAAGGTGTCTTTACTTAAAGAAAGATTTTGTATTTCGTTGGTTGGGTCAGCATCTAAATCAACTGCTCCACTTAATACTATGCTGTTTCCTTTGGTAATGGATAGGATATTTCCATTCAAAACCAATTGTTGGCTGTCTTTGTCGTACTTAGTTAAGTCAACACTACCACCGTTTTTGTTTAGTTGTAAATTGTTATTATTAAGTGTTATTGATTGCAGTTCGTTGGTGCTGTCTTTGTCTTTATCATCGGCTGAGTTCGCACTTTTAGCTGCATACATGGCAAATGGAACTGAAAGCAATTGGCTGCTTCCCATAAATGTAAAATTGGTTCCGTTATTTATGTCCACTTCAGTTTTCAAAAAGAAAGTACTGCTTCCCCAATCAATGGAAGAAAAATTTCCTAAACTAACAGTGCCATTTCCTACATTTAAATTAGCTACACCAAAATCGTTGGTAGCTACTTTATGTACTTCACTATAAATAGCTGTACCATTGGCTGAACCTGTCAATAAACTGAGCTTAATTGCAACTAATTTATTGGCTATTACAGCTCCGTTATTATCTCTAATGGCAGTTTGGTATTTAAAACCTTGTGGCACTTGGGCAGTGGTTAGGTTTAGTATTAGCAATAAGCTAATGGTTAAGGTATATATTTTTTTCATATTCATGTTTTTTTTCTACTTTATCTTCAACTTTACTAACGTTTCGGCTCCGCTCAACGACCGAAATGAAAAAATGGTCACTGAGCGGAGCCGAAGTGCACATTTTTTTATCGTATTTTATCTTCAACTTTACTAACGTTTCGGCTCCGCTCAACGACCGTAAAGTTGGTTGGCTCCGCTCAGTGACCGAAATGCCATTCGGTGCTCGGTCATTGAGCGGAGTCGAAATGAACCGAAGCACCGTAAAAAATGGTCACTGAGCGAAGCCGAAGTGCACATTTTTTCATCATATTTTCTCTTAAACTTTACTATCGTTTCGACTTCGAATTTCTTTCGTTTCGACTTCGCTCAACGACCGAAATTCGCTCAACGACCGTAAAGTTTTTATGTGAAGTATTATTATTACAAACCGCCAACAAATGTAAATCATCAGGTTTGTTATTAATTAATGCTTCTTTTTTTTCTCTTCTCCAACCTTGTATTTGCTTTTCCCTAACAAATGCTTCATCAATTTTAGGATAAATTTCGTAATAAACTAATTCAACTGGTAAATGTTTTTTAGTATAATTTGCACCTTCACCCATTTGATGTTGTTGAATTCGCAATTCAAGATTTACAGTACTACCAACATAATAGTATCCATTACTACACTTTAAAATATACATATAACCTGTCATTTTTTTATTTAATAATTGTTTTCAACTTTACTAACGTTTCGGCTTCTCATTTCTATCGTTTCGGCTCCGCTCAACGACCGTAAAGTTGGTTGTTCATTTCTTACACTTCGACACCGCTCAGTGACCGAAATGAAAAAATGGTCACTGAGCGGAGCCGAAGTGCACATTTTTTTATCGTATTTTATCTTCAACTTTACTAACGTTTCGGCTCCGCTCAACGACCGTAAAGTTGGTTGGCTCCGCTCAGTGACCGAAATGCCATTCGGTGCTCGGTCATTGAGCGGAGTCGAAATGAACCGAAGCACCGTAAAAAATGGTCACTGAGCGAAGCCGAAGTGCACATTTTTTCATCATATTTTCTCTTAAACTTTACTATCGTTTCGACTTCGAATTTCTTTCGTTTCGACTTCGCTCAACGACCGAAATTCGCTCAACGACCGTAAAGTTTTTATGTGAAGTATTATTATTACAAACCGCCAACAAATGTAAATCATCAGGTTTGTTATTAATTAATGCTTCTTTTTTTTCTCTTCTCCAACCTTGTATTTGCTTTTCCCTAACAAATGCTTCATCAATTTTAGGATAAATTTCGTAATAAACTAATTCAACTGGTAAATGTTTTTTAGTATAATTTGCACCTTCACCCATTTGATGTTGTTGAATTCGCAATTCAAGATTTACAGTACTACCAACATAATAGTATCCATTACTACACTTTAAAATATACATATAACCTGTCATTTTTTTATTTAATAATTGTTTTCAACTTTACTAACGTTTCGGCTTCTCATTTCTATCGTTTCGGCTCCGCTCAACGACCGTAAAGTTGGTTGTTCATTTCTTACACTTCGACACCGCTCAGTGACCGAAATGAAAAGCTCCTCTCAGTGACCGAAATGTCAATCGGTGATTCGGTCATTGAGCGGAGCCGAAATGAGCCGAAGCACCGCTCTGTATTATCCTTCAACTTTACTTTCACTTCGGCTTCGCTCAGTGACCGTAAAGTTGGTTGGCTTCGCTCAACAATTCAACCAAATGCTGATTGGAGCAATCGGTGATTCGTTCATTGAGCGGAGCCGAAATGAACTGAAGCACCTTTTCCTATAATTTATTCACTTTTATTGTTCCAATTTTTTCATTGTTAATGAGCACATTCACTATATAAACACTTGCAGCCAAATGCTCCAAATTGATGTATTGCAAAGCATCAGCATTATTGTTTTTATAAACCATTTTACCCAACAAATCGTAAACTGTTATTGTTAAATTATCAGTTGGTTTTGTGTTTAATATTTCTAATTCAAAACCATTGGTAAATGGATTTGGATATGCTAAAATATTGGATGAATTATTGGTAAAATGAACTTCCTTTTGCCCAACAACCAAAGTTGGTGATCCTTGCAAAAACCCTTGTGTAACATAGCTGCCGTTATGGTAAGTTTCTGTGGCTAAATCGCCTAATGTCCATTCCATTTGAATATTATTGGCTTTGAATAAATCGCCTCCACTGCTTAATAAAGATGCTGAAATGTATTGCGCCTTGGCATTTATGGTAACTAAAATTGCTATTATGGTTAATATTCGCATGGTATTATTTAATCATTTTGGAAGTTAATTTTCTGTTGCTCATTTCTTGATAAATGACGAATAATTTTATTGACTTGATATGATTTGGTAACAAATGTATTTACACTATCATCAAATTTTTGATTTATTTGTAATTCAACTTCAAGAATATCACCTTTTGCAAATGGTTCTCCTTTATCAATTAATTTATAAAAATCAGGGTCAGAAATTTTAGCAGTAATTTTTATACCGCGGTAATAGAAATCCCATTTTAAATTTTCTTCAAATGATAAACGAACAATATTAATAGTAGCTGCTTCTACAATTGTTCTTTCTCCTTCACCTGTCTCTTCAGATTTTTGAGCCATTTTTGAAAAATCGGCTTTGTCAACTCTAATAAATGGCTTTTCATTTTTATCTGTTATTTCAAAGCCTGTAATTGCAGGATCATTATTAAGAACATCAAAATTTTGCGTCAAGGCATCTTTTACAATAGGACTATTCTCATAAATATTGAAAGTAATATTGTCTATTGTTAAAATATTCCCATCATGATTAGTTATTTTTGTTTTAGTACCTTCATTCTCAGATTTCGTAGCTTTTTTTCCTTTTAGAAATTTTTTAAGTTCAATCAAACCAACAAGCCCACTTATAATAGCAGAACCTGCACCTATGTTTTCTTTTGTAAGTAAATTTTTTAAAGAATCTAAAGTAGTTTCAATTAATTCAATATGACATAAGAAACTTCCCTTATCTAATGCCTTAACTTTGATATCAATTTTTTTACCACTATTTAAGTATTTATTCAATTCTTGAACAATAGTTGTAGTATGAATCAAACTACTAACTAATACATTTGCATCAACTTGATGTTGTTGTCCATCAAACTTAATTTTAAAATCGTTTTCTATAATTAATTTTTCGTCCATTTTGGCAAATTTAAGTTATTATTTTTTGATGGTTAGCAAGATTGTTTTCAATTCAATGTTTCGGTTATAGCTTCGTATACCTTGAAGCCAAGTTTGAAACTTGGTAATTTCCATTGAAGCAGGAAGTGTGTATTTTAAATGATCAACCTCTTGAAAGCTTGTGGCATTGAGTAATGGTTTATCAAAATCGTATTTTGAAAACAAAACATACAGGTTATTTTGTTCCATTGTTGATTCAGTGAAAAGTTCCACTTCATCTATGTTTTTCTGTTTAGCATCTGCCTTTGAAAAGAAAAAATAAACTTGGTCAGCTTTTACTTCAAATGTAGTAGTAGCATTGTTTTTCGAATAAGGTAATAAGCGTTGAGCTTGCTTGCTATCGTCTAAATAAACGGTAACAAAACCATTGGTTGGGGCTTTAAAGTAAACAATTAATTGTTGTCCAGAATTGAATACTTCAGTGGCACATTTTTTTTCATTGCAAGAAAGTGTTGCAACTTCTGGAGTAAAAGGAATTTTGGTTAATTCACGCACTTTTCCTTTCACTTTTGCAGTAACAAATCTGAATCCTTCGCTTTCGGTAAATGTTACCTTTTCGTCAATGGTAGCAATCCATTCGCCATTCACTAAAATGTCGGCAATGGAAGTAAACACCATGTCTGATTGTGTTTTATTGCCAGTGGTAATATCTTTTACATATACAGCATTTCCTTGCGTTACAACCGAGCCAAAAGCATTTTCAATGGCATTTATTTTCGCATTTTCTTTGGCTTTATTTACAGCAAAATCTTCTGTCCAATTTTTTTCAATGCGTAAAGTATATTCACCATTTGATTCCACCGTTTTTTGAGCAATGCAATTCATTGATAAAACAATAAAAACTAGAATGGAAATATATTTCAGCATGCTCATATAATTTGTAAGCAAATATATGAAAATAAGTAATACCAAATTAAATTGGGTTAATTAAATATTCTGTATTTTATTTATTCAAAAAGTAGTTATTGAAACCCAGCTCTCGCAAGTGTTAATCACGCAAAGTGAGAGTCACTTGTGAGGTTAAATAAACAAAGTTTGCAACTTTGTAAAACTTAAACCTACAAAAAAACGCCCTTGCAAAACTTGCAAAGGCGTTTAGTTTAACATTTAACTATTACTATAAAACAAAACTGGAAATTACATCGGTAAACACTAGCGTAGGGTCTGCACCAACTCCTGCTATTTTAAAAGCATACTTTTTGCCACTTGTTAAACCATCAATAATGGAAATTCAATAAAGTACTATGGAAATGAAGTAAAGAACATAGGATTTGGAATAAAGCAATAAGGATTTAGCGGGAAATAGGGACTGTTCGGGAGTAGTCATAAGATTGTGTAAACGTAATAAATGCACCCTTCGGGGTTAATTCATTGTGAAGGCGTAGCCGAACAAGAATTAACCCCGAAGGGTTATCAAAAAAACATTACATTTAAAACAATTTAAACAACGAAAATGGATATTCAAGACGGTAAATTAGCAAAGGATTTTACAAAGAAATTTAAGGATAAAGAAGCATTTGATTCTTTTTTTCAAAGTTTGTACAAACAAGGAATAGAACAGCTTTTACAAGGTGAATTAGATGCACATCTTGGTTACGAGAAGCATAATATAGATGGCTATAACACAGGAAATAGCAGGAATGGATTTTTCCCAAAAACCATAAAAACAGAGTCATTTGGCGATATGGTTCTTAAAATACCAAGAGATAGGAAAGGCGAATTTGACCCTCAATTAATTCCTAAAGGAGAGACTATGAGCCAGAAAATAGAAGACGCTATTTTAGGAATGTATGGACGAGGAATGACCAGGAGTGATATTGTAGAACAAGTAAAAACAGTTTACGGAATTTCAGTAAGCGAATCTACTATATCCATTATTTCTGATAAGATTTTAGTAGATGTTGAGGACTGGACAAAACGAACCTTAGAACCACAGTATTTGATTGTTTGGATGGACGCAATACATTTAAAAGTTAGAGTTGATGGCAAGTACATAAATAACGCTATGAATGTGGTAATTGGTTTAAAAACGGATGGCTTAAAAGAGGTGTTGGGAATGTGGCTTAATAAGACAGAATCAGCTGCATTTTGGATGACTGTTTTGTCTGATTTAAAAGCTCGTGGTGTAGAAGATATTATCATAGCTTGTACAGACAATTTAAAAGGATTTACAAAAGCTATAAAGGGTGTTTTTCCAGAAACAATTACTCAGCTTTGTATTGTGCATCAAATTAGAAATAGCCTGAAATTTGTAGTATATAAAGACAGACAAGAGTTTTGTAATAAAATGAAAGAAATTTATACAGCAAATAATGAGGAGCAAGCTGTTGAAGCATTGAAATCTTTAAAGAAAGAATGGGGAGGTAAATACAAATACGCAATAGATGGATGGGAAAACAACTGGGAAAATCTGATGCCTTTTCTTGCTTATCCGCCTGAATTAAGAAAGATTATGTACACCACAAATACTATTGAAAACTTGAATAGAAACATACGTAAATACACCAAAACAAAGGTTCAATTCCCGGATGAAAAAAGTGTAAGAAAATCAGTATTTCTAGCTATTAAAAACAGTGAAATAATATGGTCAAGACCTATTCTAAACTGGGGATTGATTATGAATCAATTTTTAGTTATCTTTGGTGATAGGTGCAATATTAAACACTAAAACTAGTTTACACAATATTTTGCCCAGTCTC
>JBMOGB010000152.1:0-9292 GCA_049318585.1 Bacteroidia bacterium
AAGAACATTATAAGGTTACTAAAGTACAAGCTGTTGATATGTTTCCGCATACGCATCATGTAGAATGTGTGGCGTTGTTAGAGTTGATTTAGAATAAGAAAATATGCAATATGCAATTGGCAATACGCAATAACCGATAAGATAAAAAGTAGCTATCAATCTTGTAATTTTTCAATCTTGTAATCTTGTAATTATGTAATCTTTCAATCAACAATGAACAAAGCATTTATTATTTTAGGGAGTAATATGGGCAATAAATTAGCTCATTTACAATTGGCAATTGAGCAAATGGATTTGCGAAATATTTCTTTGATTCAGCAATCAAGTATATACAAAACTGCTGCTTGGGGCAATACAGAACAAGACGATTTTTATAACCAAGTAATTGAAGTAGCAACTGAATTATCTGCCGAATTTTTATTACAAACTTTATTGGAAATAGAAACAAAAATGGGAAGAACTCGCAATCAAAAGTGGGAAGCTAGAATAATAGATTTAGATATTTTATACTTTAATTATGATGTGATAGATACTGAAAAACTTAAAGTTCCACATCCATATTTGCATGTTCGCAGGTTTACTTTGATTCCTTTAACTGAAATAGCAGCACATTATATTCACCCAATTTTAAAAAAAACGAATTTTGAAATGTTAGTGAGTTGCAGCGATGAAAGTTTGGTGGTAAGGAATTAAAAATTAAAAATTACGAATTACGAATTACGAAAAAGGACAGTACTTTTGATTTCACATGTTGATTTCTAAATATATACTAAAACATAAAATTAAATTAGGAATATGGCTTTATAAAAATATATTTGTTTAAAAATTAACAAACATGAATAAATCTATTTTTATTACCATTATCTTATTATATTCTAGTTCACTTTTTGCACAAACCATTGAACCTTCTACCAAACCCCAAAAGCCATTTCAAATTCAGGCTGGAATTAATGTGATTTCATTTGTACGACAGTTTGTAAATTTTTCTGGAAATAATTCTAATGGAATTACGAGTCCATATTCAATAAATTTAAAAGCATTTAAACAATTAGCCAAACAAGATGCGTTGATTGGTATAAGATTAGGTTCAGGATATGTTAGTACTTATACAACATATGAAAACCAAACCACTACAGGAAGTACTTTAATTGAAACTTTAGATTTTAGGGCTGGTTTAGAATATCAAAAAACAATATCGAAAAGATGGGTTGGTTATGTTGGGCTTGACTATATTTTCCAAAATGGAACTAATAAATTTATTACAAATATTATTAATTTGGGAAGTCCAATTGTTAATTTAACTACTGACAATACTTCGATTATAATGAATGGTGGTGGTTTAGTTTTTGGAATGCAGTTTTTTATTACTAAACGCATTGCTTTATCAACTGAAGCAACCTATTATTACAGTGATTCTTGGTCGAATAATACTAGAATAGCTACTGTTAGTAGCAATAGTCTACCGCCTTCAACTGCAATTAACAGGAAAACAATTTTAATTTTACCAAATATGTTAAATTTTACTATTTTGTTTTAAAATTTATTTGCACTGAAAATATTCAATTGTAACCGATGCCTTCGCTTTGAGCGAAGGCATCGGTTTGCACAAAAAAAACAGCAATCAAAATGAATTGATTGCTGTTTTTTTTATTTTATAAGACGTTGCATGCAACGTCTCTACAAGCTTTCTACTATTTACCAATATTGGCTCTAATAATATTTAGAGCGCCACCAGCTTTAAACCATTCTATTTGTTGGTCGTTATAAGTATGGTTAACTTTAATGGTTTCACTCGTTCCATCTTGATGGTTTAACACTAAATCTAATTGCACCGAAGGAGCAAAATGATCTAAACCAATAATATCAATGGCATCGTCTTCTAATATTTTGTTATAATCTTCCTTGTTAGCAAAAGTTAAACCTAACATACCTTGTTTTTTTAAGTTAGTTTCGTGAATACGAGCAAATGATTTTACCAATACCGCACGAACACCCAAATGACGAGGTTCCATGGCTGCATGTTCGCGGCTACTTCCTTCACCATAATTTTCATCACCAACTACAATGCTGCCAATTCCTTGTGCTTTGTATTCGCGTTGAACTTTAGGAACTGAAGCGTATTCGCCTGTCAATTGGTTTTTTACATTGTCGGTTTTTTCATTGAAGAAATTTACCGCACCAATTAACATATTGTTTGAAATATTGTCTAAATGTCCACGGAATTTTAACCATGGGCCAGCCATAGAAATATGGTCAGTTGTACATTTACCTTTAGCTTTAATTAGCAATTTTAAACCTTTTATATCAGCACCTTCCCAAGCGGTAAATGGAGCTAATAATTGTAACCTGTCAGAAGTTGGAGAAACAGCAATTTGAACACTACTTCCATCTATTGCGGGAGCAATAAAACCAGCATCTTCTACAGCAAAACCTTTAGTTGGTAATTCATCACCAGTTGGTTCGTCAAACTTCACTTGTTCGCCTTTATTGTTGGTCAAATAATCGGTTAAAGGATTGAATGTTAAATCGCCAGCAATGGCCATAGCTGTTACTATTTCTGGCGAAGCCACAAAAGCAAAAGTGTTTGGATTGCCATCGGCACGCTTAGCAAAATTTCTGTTAAATGAATGAATAATGGTGTTTTTTTCTTGTTTTTCAGCACCCATTCTATCCCACATTCCTATACAAGGTCCGCAAGCATTGGTAAATACTTTTGCACCAATTTGGTTAAATACATCTAAGAATCCATCACGTTTAATGGTGTAACGAATTTGTTCAGAACCTGGATTAATTAAGTATTCAGCTTTAGCTGTTAAACCTTTTGCCGAAACTTGTTTTGCCAAACTTACAGCTCTTGAAATATCTTCGTAACTTGAATTGGTACAAGAACCTAATAAACCAACCGAAATTTTAGTTGGCCAACCATTAGCCAAAGCAGCTTCTTTTAACTTAGAAATTGGTGTAGCCAAATCAGGAGTAAAAGGACCGTTTACATGAGGTTCTAAAGTATTTAAATCTATTTCTATTAATTGATCAAAATATAATTCAGGGTTTGCATAAACTTCAGCATCAGCAGTTAAATGATGTTTTACTGCATCGGCTAATTCAGCAACTTCAGCTCTACCAGTAGCTTTTAAGTAACTAGCCATTGAATCATCGTAACCAAAAGTAGAAGTAGTAGCACCAATTTCGGCACCCATATTACAAATAGTTCCTTTTCCTGTACAACTCATACTGGTTGCACCTTCGCCAAAATATTCAACCACTGCATCGGTACCACCTTTTACAGTTAATATACCAGCAACTTTTAAAATTACATCTTTAGGAGCAGCCCAACCATTTAATTTTCCATTTAATTTTACACCAATTAGTTTTGGCATTTTTAGTTCCCAAGGTAAGCCAGCCATTACATCGCAAGCATCCGCTCCACCAACACCAATTGCAATCATTCCCAAACCACCAGCATTTACTGTATGGCTATCGGTTCCAATCATCATTCCACCAGGGAATGCATAATTTTCTAACACTACTTGATGAATAATTCCTGCACCCGGTTTCCAAAAACCAATGCCATATTTATTTGAAACAGAACCTAAAAAATCAAAAACTTCTTTACTTTCTTTGTTAGCAAATTCTAAATCTTGGTCTGCACCATTTTTTGCTGTAATTAAATGATCGCAATGAACAGTAGTAGGCACAGCTACTTTTGGTCTGCCCGATTGCATGAATTGCAATAATGCCATTTGCGCAGTTGCATCTTGCATGGCTACTCTGTCTGGACCAAAATCTACATAACTTTTTCCTCTTTCGTAACTGGTATTTGCATCGCCTTCGGTTAAATGGCTGTACAAAATTTTCTCGGTTAAAGTTAAAGGTTTGTTCACCACCTTACGAGCAGCAGCAATACGTTCTTCCATTTTGGAATAAACTGCTTTAATCATTTCAATATCAAATGCCATATTTTTTTAGTTTCTTAGTTTAAAGTACTTAGTTTTTTGATTTACTGTTTATTGAATAATTCATAAACAACGGGCGCAATTTACATTTATAAAAATATTGGTAAAAGTAAAAAGAAATAAAAAATTTATGATTACGATTAGTAATTTAGTATATCAATCAAAAATGCAAATTCTTAATTTTTTGAAGGTTAATAAATAAGTGGCTAAAACAAAATGTTAATTTTATTTCGTTTTATAAAATTTTTTCGAATAAAAAAACCACATAGAAACATAGAAAACAGAGCACTAAACTATGTCTTCTATGTACCTATGTGGTTCAATTTTTTAACTGACGAATATTTTATATTATTTGAAACAGTATCTTTATTTAAATTTAAAGATAAACATATTCTTGTTGAGTTTTCTTATTCTCAATTTGAGTTAAAAGCTTATCTACATCTTGTTTAACCAAAGGTTTAGAAATAAAATCTGTAATTACGGAACAGTTTTTTGCTTTTACAATATCTCCTTTATTAAATGTAGAAGATAGCATAAAAATATGTACGTCTTTTTTTGTTTTATGTTTGATTGTTTTAAAATCCTCCACAAATTGCCATCCATTTCCACCTGGCATGTCTAAGTCTAATAAAATTAAATCAGGGAATGAATCTTTTTGTTTTTCTAAACAATAGTTCAAGTAATTTATAGCCTCATGACTGTTACCAGCCGATTCAAAATTTTTACTTGTAGTAGTTCTTTCTAATGTAGTTTTTGTTAAATAAACCGATAATTTATCATCATCAATAATTAGGGTGTTTTGAATCATAGCTTTTATTGTTTTTAGTAAATCAAAAATAGCTTTTATAAAATTATTATACACTGGTTCATTCACAACTTTAGCAACAATTGTTGTTAATATGTCTAAATCTAATAACAAGTTTGTAGTTGAGTAAAATTACAAATGTTCAAAAACAAATAAATTAGTTGAAAACAAAATGTTTTTCACAAAAAAAGTAGGTTATTTTTGCAATTCAATTTTTAAATTACACTCAAATACAATGGCCGAACAAGTAGTATATAATGACGACAGTATAAAATCGCTAGATTGGAGAGACCATATTCGTTTGCGACCAGGTATGTATATTGGTAAATTAGGCGATGGAAGCTCACTTGATGATGGAATATATGTATTAATAAAAGAGGTAATTGACAACTCAATAGATGAGTTTGTGATGGGTAATGGTAGAAATATTGATATAAAAATTGAAGACAATAAAGTTACCATTCGCGATTTTGGACGTGGAATTCCGTTAGGAAAAGTGAATGATTGCGTAAGCAAAATAAATACAGGTGGAAAATATGATTCCAACGCTTTTAAAAAATCGGTTGGTTTAAATGGAGTTGGAACCAAGGCGGTAAATGCTTTAAGTTCTATGTTTAAAGTTCAATCGTATCGCGATGGAAAAACAAAAGCATCGGAATTTGAAAAAGGTGTGTTGGTACAAGACCATAAGATTACAAGCACCATGGAACCCGATGGTACTTTAATTCAATTTATTGCTGATAATTCTATTTTTAAAAACTACCATTATATCAACGAATTTATTGTAAATCAAATTTGGAATTATACTTATCTAAACGCTGGTTTAACTATAAATTTTAATGGCGAAAAATACCTTTCTAAAAATGGATTATTAGATTTATTGAAACGTAAAACCAGTGAAGAGGAATTGCGTTACCCAATTATACATTTAAAAAGTGAAGACATTGAATTGGCTTTTAGCCATGAAAATCAATATGGTGAAGACTATTATTCGTTTGTAAACGGCCAACATACAACAATGGGTGGAACGCATTTGAATTATTTTAAAGAAGCTTATGCCAAAACCTTAAGGGAATTTTATAATAAAGAATTTGATTTAAGCGATATGCGCCAAAGTATTGTTGCTGCAATTAGTGTAAGGATTCAAGAGCCTGTTTTTGAAAGTCAAACTAAAACCAAATTAGGAAGCACTTCTATTTTTCCTGATGGTCCTAGTTTGAAACAGTTTATAGTTGATTATATAAAAAAAGAGTTAGATAACTATTTACATAAAAATAAAGAAACTGCTGATGCAATTTTAAAACGAATATTGCAAAGCGAACGTGAAAGAAAAGAAATAGCTGGTGTTAGAAAAATAGCCAATGAACGTGCTAAAAAAGCCAATTTACATAACAAAAAATTACGCGATTGCAGGCTGCATTATAACGATAACAATACTGATAAAAAGTTTGATACTACACTGTTTATTACCGAAGGAGATAGTGCAAGTGGAAGCATTACCAAAAGCCGAAATGTAGAACTTCAAGCTGTGTTTAGTTTACGTGGAAAGCCGCTTAATTGTTATGGTTTAACCAAAAAAGTGGTGTATGAAAACGAAGAGTTTAATTTACTACAACATGCGCTAAACATTGAAGAAGGAATTGACGATTTGCGTTATAATCAAATTGTAATTGCTACCGATGCCGATGTGGATGGAATGCATATTCGTTTATTAATAATGACTTTCTTTTTGCAGTTTTTTCCTGATTTAGTTAAAAACGGACATTTATATATTTTGGAAACGCCTTTGTTTAGGGTTAGAAATAAGCAAAAAACATTTTACTGTTATAGCGAAACCGAAAAGCAAAATGCCATTCATGAACTTAAAGGAAAACCTGAAATTACCCGATTTAAAGGATTAGGAGAAATTAGTCCTGATGAATTTGGTTTGTTTATTGGCAGCGATATGCGTTTAAAACCTGTGTTGTTAAACCAAGATATTACCATTCAAAAATTGTTGGAATATTACATGGGTAAAAACACCATGGACAGACAAGCTTTTATTATCAATAACCTTCGTATAGAAAAAGACATCATCATTACAGAAATTGATGAAGAGCTAGGGGAATTGGTGTAACAGCCGTCAAATGATTGAGTAAAGCCTCAGTGTTGGCAAGGCGTCAGATGGTTTGAATCTTAAAACTTTTACAAATTTTTTGGTAAGAAAATCCATAATTTATTTTTTTTGAATACTAATTAATTAAATGATACGTTTGATCTTTTAAATAAGTTAACTTATGAAATCAATTATTACGGCACTTGCCATTTTTATTTGCGTATCAACGCAGGCACAAATTCAAAAAGGAACCATGTCTGTTGGTTCTATTTTAGATGGAAATTATGATAGGGGTGAAAATAATTCTCAAACTATTAAAATGACAATTTATAATTGGGGCTTTGAAGTGGCACCTACATTTGAGTATTTTATTAAAAATAATTTCAGTATGGGTTTAGGTATTGGCTATTCTGTTCAACAAAATATTAGATATATAGAACCATTAACTCAAAACCAATTTCCTGTTACTATTAAAAGTACTACTGAAAATTACTCCGTTTCATTATTTGTAAGAAAGTTTTGGTTTGTTAACAAAAAACTAGCGGTGTATATTCAACCTAAGTTATCTTCTTTCGATAATGAAACTAATACTTATAACAAGGTAGATAATCCTGCATATCTAGAAAATTTAAGAATAAGTTACGCATATTCAAATTATTGGAATCATAATATTACTTTAAGCGCAGGTGTTAATTATTTTGTTAGACCTAAATGGGCTTTAAAAGCAGAAACTTTGGTATCGCAATTTAATATGACTCAAAATACCCAAAACTTAAAACTTATTTATCCAAATATCAGTTTAGCATTTGGTATCAATTACTTTTTTGGAGGAAATAAATAACAATAAACTTAATTATTATGAATGTAACTCAAAAAAAATTTTGTAAATAAAAAATAGTCGAGTTTAATTTAAAATAGTGCTATCAAATACCTTACTACTATAAAAATAATGGCTGCTAAAAACATAAAAATTGAAATTTTATTTATTTTATGCATCACTTTTAAGTTAAAGCTAGCCGATTTGTCTGCTTCTTCTCCTTTCCAAAAAGTTAAATAGCTTGCAATTTTCTTTATCATCATCAAAGTTTTTTAGTTAATTGTTTTATTTTTTATTTTTCAAATAAGCCACTGCCATTCTTAATTGATCGTAGGTAACTTCTTCGGGCAATTCTGCTTTTAATTCACCAAATCTTTCCTTGCCTTCGGCTAATAATTTTTCAACTAAACCTATTGTTTCTAAACTTACAAAATCAAGTGCGTTTAGCTCGCCCAAATCCACATAATGAGCCAAATGCCCACCAATAGTTGAACTTACCATTCCTCTAATTGTGGCAATTTCTTCTATTGTTTTTCCTTCTTTGTAAAGCTTAAAACTTTCTTCTTTCGAGTTTACTTTTACAGCTTTTTGGCTAGTGTTAATAGTAACATCTACTGGTTTATCAATGGCATTAATACTCAAATCAAAAGTACCCAAAGCAGCAGTTTCTATATCGTGAATGCGTTTCCAGGTAAACGATTTTACTTTTTGTAAATTGGCAATAAATTGTTTGGTTTTTTGCTTTGGTTTTAAATCATTTTCTATGCTTTGCAATGGTTTAAAAGCATCGTCTAGTATTTTTTGAGCAAAATAAGTCTTGGCACTTTTCACACGTTCGCTCAATAAAGATTCATCAATTGGCGTTTGTTTAATTATTTGCTCAATTTTTATTTTAAACTTATCGGCAACAATTCTATGTTCGTTTAAATTTCTTATCATGGCCGACAAATGTTGCATGGTTTCTTCTTTGTCGGGAATTTGTTTGGTGGCAGTATATGCTTCAAATAGGGTATATTCTTTTACCACTTTTCGCAAATCAAAAGTTTTGTATAATTGAGAAAGGCTGTATTCAAACTTAGCATCTTCCAAGCTATCCATTAGCTTTTGCTCGCTCGATTGTTTCAACGAAAACTGAACAATTCGTTCATCGCTTAAAATACTATTTTGGTAAATTCTGCTCAATAAAGTCAAACCATCAAACGTGCGGCACCTACTCAAAGCCACATAAACTTGCCCTGCTGCAAACGAAGCACCTGCATCAATGGCTAATTTGTCAAATGTTAAACCTTGACTTTTGTGAATAGTAATGGCCCAAGCTAATCTGATGGGAAATTGCTTAAAACTACCAATTTCTTCTTCTTCAATTTGGTTCTCGTCTCGGTTTAAATTATACCGAATATTTTTCCAAGTTTCACGTTCAATTTTTAACTCATCACCATTTTCAAATTCTACTATAATTTCATCCTTGGCAATGCGTTTTATTTTGGCTAATTTTCCATTGAAATAGCGTTTTTCCAAATCGTTTTTTATAAACATAATTTGGGCACCTTCCTTTAAATTCAAAGCCTTTTCTGCTGGTAAAGCTTTTTCGTTAAAATCGCCATTTATTTCACCTTCAA
>JBMOGB010000153.1:0-9229 GCA_049318585.1 Bacteroidia bacterium
TAATTAACTGACTTATTCTTTTATTTATTTTTGTTTGATTTTGAAGATAATAATCAAATTCAATTGTAGTAAATAAAGCTATTGTTAAGCCAATCAATTGATTTTTGATTACAGAGTTTTTTTGAATAAAATTTTCAATTATTTTTATTTTATCAATTTTGTTTTTTGATAAAAATGTAGCTTCTAAATGATGTTTTATTATAGCAATAATTATTTCATTTTGAAACTTTAATATAGGTCTTAAAGTATTGTTTTGAAAACTTTCTTCATCTAAACTATCTTTTGATTCATCGGTTGTAATTGATAATCGAATATTTAAAATATTATCATTTCTATTCATATAATATTTTAAACTAATTTAGGAGTAAAGAGTTTTACTTTAACTCACAAATTGCCAAATAAGCCATTAAACCACTTCCAATTTCAAGTGCATTTTCATCAATATCGAAGGTTGGAGTATGTACCGAAGAAATAATTCCTTTATCCTCATTTCTAGTACCTAAACGGTAAAAACAAGCAGGAATAACTTGACTATAATAGGCAAAATCTTCAGCAGCCATCCAAGTATCTAAATCAACTACATTTTCATTCCCTAAAAACGCAATCGCATTTTGTTTTGAGTTTTCAGTTAATGCTTCATTGTTTTTCAAAAAAGGGTAACCTTTTCGTACTTCAAACTCACATTTTCCACCCATACTTTCAGCAATTAAAGTAGCCATTTTTATCATTTTTCCATGTGCTTCAAAACGCCATTTTTCATCTAATGTTCTAAAAGTTCCTTCCATAATAACTTCATTTGGAATTACATTGGTAGCACCATTTGCTATTACTTTACCAAACGATAGAACAGTTGGAATAATTGGAGAAGCCATTCTGCTTACTAATTGTTGTAATGAAATAATAATTTGAGCTGCGATTACTACTGGATCAATATTTAATTGAGGCATTGCTCCATGTCCACCTTTACCAATAACTTTTACATAAAGTTCATCGGTACTAGCCATGTATAAACCACTTTTAAAACCTACTTTTCCAACTGGAATTAAAGGCATAACATGCTGACCAAGAATAGCACTAGCATCAGGATTTTTCAAAACGCCTTCTTCAATCATAATGCTTGCACCGCCAGGTAATTTTTCTTCGCCAGGTTGAAAAATTAGTTTAATTGTTCCTTCAAATTCTTCCTTTAAATTGAATAATATTTGCGCAGCACCCAATAAGCAACTAGTATGAACATCGTGCCCACAAGCATGCATTACGCCTTCGTTTTTCGATTTGTATTCAACATTATTTAATTCTGTAATTGGCAATGCATCCATGTCGGCACGTAATGCAATGGTTTTTTTTGATGGATTTTTCCCTTCAATTAATGCTACCAAACCAGTATTAGCTTTATGTTCAATATTTGTAATTCCAATATTTTCTAAACCAATTTTTACATATTTACTGGTTTCAAATTCTTGGAACGATAGTTCAGGATTAGCATGTAAATAATGCCTAATATTTATAATATTTTGGCTATTTTTTTTGGCTAAATTCTTTATAGATTCAATTAAATGGATGTTCATTTTAGTATTTTATTGGTTTTCAATTTTAGTGTAAAAAATTATCAAACAATAAGTATTCTGTATTTATTTTGAAACATTTTTAAACAAAAAAATCAGCATTTCATTTAAAAATGCTGATTTTTTTTGTACTCCGGAAGAGATTCGAACTCTCACACCTTTGCAAGCACCACCCCCTCAAGGTGGCGTGTCTACCAATTCCACCACCGAAGCATAAGCTTAGGCTGCTACTGCTGCTGCTACTTTAGTATGAATTCTGTTTTTAGCTGATAACGCTCTTTTGCTACGTAATTTGCCAAAACTTTTGTTTTTCATTTTACCTTTTTTTGTTCTTAAATCACCTTTTCCCATTTTATTGAATCGTTTAAATATTTTCTATTTGGCAAATATAATAAAATTAACCACCTGTCAAACCTTTTAGTAAAACTTTGATTGGTTTTAGAATAAATTCAATGGTTTCAATTGTCCAATCGAAACCATCAATGATTGATTGGAATGAAACTACGGTGTAAGTAAGTAAAAAAGTAACAATTATTACTTTTAAAAATCGGGTTATACTAAACATGATTTATAATGTGCTTATTTTTAACGCTTCAAATTTATTTTTTTTATTCCAAATAAATATCTCCCTTATTCACATATTTTTGAAATTGTATTTATTTTTGACAACCATCAAATTTTTGAGCTATTTTTTTATGAACAATCAAATTTATAGTGTTAGTAACAATTTTTTAAATATTTCAGTAAACAAAAAGGGAGCAGAACTTTCATCGGTTTTGCAGCAAAACAACCAATTTGAATTTATATGGAATGCAAATTCAACAGTTTGGAATAGGCATGCGCCAGTGCTTTTTCCTATAATTGGTAAGTTAAATGATAACAAAATATCAATAAATGGTGAGAATTATGAAATGGGCCAACATGGTTTTGCTCGTGATTGTGAATTTGAATTGGTAAATAAAACTGATTCTTCTTTAACATTTATGCTTGAATCTAGTTCACAAACGCTAGAAAAATATCCATTTTTGTTTCAATTATACATCATTTATAGTTTAACAGAACTACCAAATCAACTAAAAATAACATATAAAATTGTAAATAATTCGAATATTGAAATGCCTTTCAATATTGGTGCTCACCCAGGTTTTAAACTGCCAGTGGCAGACTTAAACCAATACGAAATAAATTTTTATTCATTGAATAAAATAGAAAGACATTTGCTGAAAGAGGGATTGTTTAATAATGAAACTGAAACCATTGAATTAGAAAAACAAAAGTTGAATTTAAGCACAGAAATATTCGATAAAGATGCCATTGTTTTAAAAGATTGTGGAACAAAAAAAATTAGTTTAAAACACAAAAAATCTGATTATGAAGTAAGTTGTGAATTCAATGATTTTTCCGATTTTGGAATTTGGGCAAAAAAAGGAAATGATGATTTTATTTGTTTAGAACCTTGGCTTGGATATGCCGATAATATTGGATTTAACGGTGATATTTCTACTAAAAAAGGAATCATTATTTTACCTAAAAATGAAATATTTGAAGCTTCTTACTTCTTAAACTTTACTAGTTAATCAATGAGTTTAAGCAAAGAATTATTTTATCAAATTGCTATCAAACAAATTCCAAACGTAGGGAATGTTACTGCTAAAATTTTGATAAGCTATTGCGGTGGAGTTGAAAATGTTTTTAAACAAAGCAAATCTAAATTGTTGAAAATTCCTGGAATTGGTGAAACTACTGCATCAAGTATTGCAGGTTTTAAAGATTTTCAAAGAGCGGAAGATGAATTGTTATTTATTGAAAAATATAAAATCAAACCTCTTTTCTATTTAGATAAAAGTTACCCTACTAGACTAAAAGATATTGAAGATTCGCCATTGCTATTGTTTTACAAAGGAAATGCTGATTTAAATGCACCTAAAATTGTTTCTGTAATTGGTACCAGAAATGCTACCGAATATGGAAAAGCATTTACAGATAAATTAATTGAAGAATTGAAGCCAACAGGCGCATTAATCTTAAGTGGGTTGGCTTATGGAATCGATTACCAAAGTCACAAAGCTGCTGTTCACGAAGGATTGCCAACAGTTGGAGTTGTAGCTCATGGCCTCGATGAAATGTATCCAAAAGACCATTCAAATATTGCAAAGCAAATGATTGAAAATGGGGGAATTTTATCGGAATATTTAAGTAAAACCAGGCCAGATCCTGCTAATTTTCCAACTCGAAATAGAATTGTAGCAGGCATGTGCGATGTGTTGGTGGTTGTAGAAACAGCAAGTAGGGGCGGTTCCATGATTACTGTTGAAATTGCCAATTCGTATAACAAAGATATTATGGCTTTACCTGGACGAATTAACGATAAATATTCGCAAGGTTGTAACTATTTAATTAAAGCCAGTAAAGCAAGTATAATTACCAAAACTTCCGATTTGTTAGAGTTAATGAATTGGGATATTGAACCCAAAAAAGAGAAGAAAAATAAACAACAAATTTTATTGTTAGACTTAGATATAGATGACAACAAAATTGTAAATTATATTAAACAAAAAACTAAAATTGCTATTGATGATTTATCGTTTGATTTAGGTTATGATAATGGTTTTTTGTCGTTTAAATTACTTGAATTGGAGTTTAAAGGAGTCATTAGGGCATTGCCAGGAAAGGTTTATGAAATAGCTTAGCAGTTGATAAGTTAATAAGTTGATTGGTTTAAAAGTCAATTTAATATTTCAATCTTTTAACTTTGAAATCTTCCAATCTTTCAATTTTTGTAATCTTTGCAATCTTTTAAAAAAATGAATTACCAAGAAACACTCAATTATTTATACCAACAGTTACCTTTGTTTACAAGGATTGGCGCTGCTGCTTATAAAGTAGATATTACTAATACTGTTGAACTTTGCAATGCACTGAATAATCCTCAAAATAATTTTAAAAGCATACATATTGCAGGTACTAATGGTAAAGGTTCAACCAGCCATTTGTTAGCTTCCATTTTGCAAGAAAATGGATTGAAAGTTGGCCTTTATACTTCGCCACATTTAAAGGATTTTAGAGAGCGAATAAAGATTAATGGTGAAATGATTCAGGAACAAGAAATTGTTGATTTTGTATCCAATCATAAAACACTTTTTGATGCAATTGAACCTTCCTTTTTTGAATGGACCGTGGCACTTTGTTTTGATTATTTTGCCAAACAAAAAGTGGATATTGCCATCATAGAAACTGGTCTTGGTGGCCGTTTGGATTCCACCAATATTATTCATCCACTTCTTTCTGTTATAACCAATATTAGTTGGGATCATACTGATTTGTTAGGAGATTCTTTACCAAAAATTGCTGCTGAAAAGGCAGGAATCATTAAGCAAAAAATTCCAGTTGTGATTGGTGAAAAGCATGCTGAAACAAATGAGGTTTTTAAAGCTAAAGCAAATGAAGAAAAAAGTACATTGGTTTTTGCTCAAGAGCAATTAGAGGTAGATTTATTTACTCAATTGAGTGAAGGTGCTACAATTAAATTTAAGGAAAATAACTTGTTCAAAAATAAATTTGCCGAATCCTTTAAATCAAATAATTACAGTTTAGATTGTCCGTTAGGTGGTATTTATCAGCAACATAATTTTACCACTGTTTTGGTTGCTTGCCAGCAATTATTGGAAATTGGTTTTGAAATATCATTTGAAAACATCAAACAAGGTTTTTTGAATGTAATAAAAAATACTGGCTTAATGGGGCGTTGGCAATTATTGGGAAATAGTCCTAAAATAATTTGCGATACTGGTCATAACGTAAATGGAATTGAATTGATTGTTCAACAATTAGGCATGCAAAAGTTTGATCAATTGCACATGGTGATGGGCATGGTGAAGGATAAAGATATCAATAAAATTTTAGCATTGTTGCCTTTAAATGCTGAATATTATTGGTGTAAAGCACAATTGCCTCGAGCGCTTAATGAAGTAGAACTACAAACCCAAGCTAAACAGTATAACTTGAATGGAAATGCTTTTGAAACAGTTGCATTAGCATTTGAAAATGCAAAACAAAATGCTTCTCAAAACGACTTGATTTTTGTGGGAGGAAGTACTTTTGTGGTAGCTGAAGTTTTGTAGATTATAAAAGTCAGTTCGAGCGAAGTCGAGAAACTTACTGTTGCTTTCTACTTCGCTCGAACTGACTTTATTTCTTAAATTTACAATTGAATCAAACCAATTCAATTTTACAAACACCACTTGAGGCATTGCTCATCATTATTTCATCGGCTTGGTGAAGGTCGGTTTCAGTACATATTTTTTCTTGTACTTTGATGTTTTTTAACTTCATTTTTTCTATAAAAACTTGTCGTGAAATACCAGCAATGCAACCTTCGCTTAAAGGAACAGTATAAATTATTTGATCTTTTTTCCAATAAATATTTGAACTTGCTGCTTCAATAATATGTCCATTTTGATTTAAAATAAGTGCTTCATCTAATCCATTTTCCTGAGCCCAAATTTTAGCTAAAACATAAATCAAAGCATTACCTGTTTTTAAGTTTGAAATAGGTCCAATCGCTTTTTTCTGAAAAGTGAATATGCCAGCTTTTTTTGGCTTCTCGGCTAGTTCTTTCCAATTTGTAGGTAATTCAAATGTTTCAATTTCAAATGCAGTTTCATTAGAATTTGGAAGGTAAAAACCAGTTCCATTTCTATGCAAAATAAAACGTACTCTGCAATCATTTTTATTGATTAAATTGGAATTTGATATTTCATTTAAAATGGCTGTTTTGAAAAACACATAATCAAATGAATTTGGCAAAATCATTTTTAAAATAGCCGCACTTTTCACTAAACGATCAAAGTGTTTTTCTACATGTTGAATTTGAGTATTTAATACCAACATGCTTTCAAAAAGTAAATCACCGTATACAAAAGCTCGTTTTATCATGATTTTATTGTTAAAAAAAACACCTCCTTTATTTGAATCAGGAAGTGTTTTTTATGTTAAATATTGATTTTATTTTTTTCTCAAATATGCCCAATAAACGTTCATTTCTGTTGCTGAAACTTGTTCATTATCCCCAAATAAAACTAAACTAGAATCTGAACAATTTTTAATTATAGAAATATCATCACCATAATAAAAAAAATCATTTACAATTTTAAATGAACGGGCAGGAGATATTCTCCCAGCCTTTGATTTTGTTATAGTTGTAGCGTTATTGTTAAAAGTATAAGTAGTATATAGTTCATGCTTTGTATTAATATCAATACTTGCAATTTTAGTTACGGGAACTTTAGTTGTAATATTAATAGTTTGAGTATCTATTTTATACATTTCTAATACACTCGAATCTAGTTTTATATTGCAAATAAAATTATTGACAACAAGAGTTGGAGGAGGTGTTTTTTCAGTGCAGGAAGTGATACCTAAAACAGAAAAATTTAAAACAAAAGCATAAAATTTCAACTTATTTTTCATCATATAATTGTTTTTGTTACTTACTCATTTCAGCAAAATATTTGTGAAAATAAGGAATGGTTTCTATGCCTTTATAATAGTTTTCTAAACCATAATGTTCATTTGGCGAATGCAAGGCATCGCTATCCAAACCAAAACCCATTAGCACTGATTTTAAACCCAATTCTTTTTCAAATAATGCTACAATAGGAATACTTCCACCACCACGAGTTGGAATTGGTTTTTTACCAAAAGTAGTTTCCATTGCTTTAGCTGCCGCTAAATAAGCAATTGAATCAGTAGGTGTAACAACTGGTTCGCCTCCATGGTGTGGTTTAACAACCACTTTTACGCCAGCAGGAGCAATACTTTCGAAATGATTTTTAAACAACTCTGTTATTTCGTGACTAGTTTGATTAGGCACCAAACGCATGCTAATTTTTGCAAATGCTTTTGATGGTAAAACTGTTTTAGCTCCTTCTCCAATATATCCACCCCAAATTCCATTGCAATCTAGTGTAGGACGAACGCCTGTTTTTTCATAAACGGTATAACCTTTTTCACCCCAAACATCACTAATATCTAAGTCCTTTTTATAGGCTTCAATATCAAATGGAGCAAGGTTTAAATCTGTACGTTCTTGGTTAGTTAATTCAAGCACTTTGTCGTAAAAACCAGGAATGGTAATATGGTTATTTTCATCATGCATGCTGGCAATCATTTTTGCTAAAATATTAATTGGATTAGCCACTGCTCCACCATAAACACCACTGTGTAAATCACGATTTGGTCCAGTAACTTCTACTTCTACATAGCTTAATCCACGTAAACCAGTATCAATACTTGGGGTATCGTTAGCAATCATAGAAGTGTCGGAAATTAACACCACATCAGATTTCAATCTTTCTTTATTATTTACGCAAAAAATACCTAAATTACTGCTACCAACTTCTTCTTCGCCTTCAATCATAAATTTGATATTGCAAGGCAAAGAATTTGTTTTCATCATTAACTCAAATGCTTTGAGGTGCATGTACATTTGGCCTTTATCATCACAACTTCCACGCGCAAAAATGGCACCATTTGGATGAACATCTGTATTGCGAATGGTTGGTTCAAAAGGTGGCGTATCCCATAATTCCAAAGGAACAGCAGGTTGAACATCATAATGTCCATAAACCAAAACTGTTGGCAATGATTGATCAATTATTTTTTCACCATAAACAATTGGGTAACCAGCAGTAGGACAAACTTCCACTTTGTCGGCACCTGCCGCAATCATTTTTATTTTTATAAATTCAGCCGCTTTGTTTACATCTGTAGCAAAATCTTTGTCTGCACTAATACTTGGTATGCGTAATAAATCGAAAAGTTCGTTTAAAAAACGATCTTTATTTTGTTCAATATATTCTTTTATCATTCTATTTTATTTTTAAATTATTTACTAAAATTTATTCTTCCACATCATGCTTTCTACCGGTTTTACAGTACGTTTATTATATTTAGCATTTTTCTTGGTGTTGTACATAATATCTATTTCACCAGCTACTTCAAAATAAATTAATTGGCCAATTGGCATTCCAGCATAAATTCTTACAGGTTGTGTGCATGAAATTTCTAAAGTCCAAGTATTACAAAAACCAACATCACCTTTGCCTGCCGTAGCATGAATATCAATTCCTAAACGCCCAGTACTTGATTTTCCTTCTAAGAACGGAACTTGTTTGTGCGTTTCAGTATATTCGGCAGTAACACCTAAATACAAAGTATTTGGCTGAATAACCAAACCTTCTACTGGTATTTCAAAAACATCTATTTTATTGTGTTCTCTAGCATCTAAAACTCTGTCTTTATAAGTACCTAAATACCTGCCCAAATGCACATCGTAACTATTGGTGCCAAGGCAATCTTTTTTAAATGGTTCAATTAAAATATTTCCATTTTCTATCTCTTCAAGTATTCGTTTGTCTGAAAGTATCATTTTATTGTTTAAAATTATTTTATTTGCCTTGCAATAAAAATAAAATCTTTCTTACTTTCCCAACTATAAATCAACAAAAAATAATAGGCAATTATTTCGACAAGCTCAATGACCAATAAGCAATATGCAATTGGCAATAAATAATAGGCAATTGGCAAAAAACTAAAACTAATAACTAAGAAACTAATAACTAAGAAACTAATAACTAAGAAACTAATAACTAAGAAACTAATAA
>JBMOGB010000154.1:0-8960 GCA_049318585.1 Bacteroidia bacterium
CAAACTTACTATTCAAAATGCCATTTTCAGTCGCTATTTGAACAATATAAATTCCATTTTCCAAACCATTTATATCAATGGTTTTTTGGTTGCTTTGCAATACCATTTTACCTTGAATATCTATTATTTTTATAGTTGAAAAACGTTCGTTGAAATCAATGTTTATAGTACTTGAACTTGGATTTGGATAAATAGAAAACGATCGTTGATTTGCAATTTCATTTACGCCCGTTTTGTAATCATATTCAAAATTATCAATACAGAAAAATGCAGGTGTATTCATTCCAAATTGGCCGTTGTCAGTTGATTCTAATTTGAAAGAAATACTGTCTACATAACCAAACTTTGACAAGTCGGCATAAGCCCAATCTTTTAAAATATAATCTTTGCTATTATCTGAATTTCTGTAATCAGCTAAGTAAAAAATAACACTATCAGTAGTTTTAACATTACGCAAATAACCACGAATAATTACTCTAAAATAATCTGCTTCATCGCCACTGGTTCCACCAAATTTTTTAGCAAAGCCATCACCATTTAACATACTAAAATAGGGATAAGTTCCATTGTTTATCCAAATACCTTTTGCAATAATGCCAGCATCTGCAATACCTTTTCCTTGTGCTGTAATTAATGTGTTATTCCCATTGCTTACAGCGTAATTAGCTGATTTATTATACCCTTTTCCGTTGGCAGAGCTATATAAATTAGTAAAGCCTTGTGTGGTTGAATCATTGCTATTGGAAATAGCAAATCCTTTGCTCCAATAATTATACGAAGGAGAAACAGAATATGAACTTCTGAAATAAGCACTACCACTTATATACTCTTCAGTAAATACTTTGCTTCCTCTATTCCAATAGTCTTGTCCGTAAGGAATTATAAGGTTTTCAAAAGAGGCAGTATCGGTATTTGTAATGATATTATCTACGCAGAAAAACGCAGGCGTATTCATTCCAAACTGGCCGGTATCACTACTAGTTAGCGTAAACTTTAAACTATCCAAACTGCCCAAAGATTGCAAGTTTACATAAGTCCAATCTTTAATAATATAATCTTGTGCATTGTTCTGAAACCTGAAATCAGCTAAATAAAATTCAGCTTTTTCTGTTTTTAAATTTCCGTTTTGATAAGCATAAATGGTTAATTTAAACCAATCGGAATCATTGCCAGTTGTACCGCCAAACTTTTTAGCAAATGTATTGCCATTTTTTAAGCATAAAGCAGCATAAGTAGTATTTGAAACATATATTCCTTTTACTGAATTTTGCTTTAATTTTAAGTATGAATTATTTTGTGAAACCGCGTAATTATTGCTGTTTTCAAAACCTTTGTTGGCATAACTTGCATATAAATTAGTGTAATCGCCTACCAATGTATCATTGGTTTTTGAATAAGCCCAACCACTTGTCCAATATCCGCCAAAGCTAATATCGTAACTGTTCTTAAATTCAAACGATCCACTTGTAAATTTGGAATCTACAGTGCCGGTTGAAGGTATTTTATAATCGTTAGCTCCTTGCAGCGTAATGTCTTCAAATGTGGCTGTTTGAGCACTTAAATTGGTGCAAAGAAATACAGCAATTCCTAATGCTAATGCCGTTTTGTAAAATTTATTTTTCATAATTATAGTTTATTTTTTTGTAATAGAATATTGAAGTGTAAATTGAAAATTCCTTAAAGGCATTGGCCTATCGGGCATTATTAAATAGCTTTTATTCCAAACATTATTGACACCAAATTGCATTGAAAGATTGTTTTGAGAATTAAAAACAAAACTTTTTGAAACCACTAAATTTCCAATTTCAAAATCATTATTCCATTCGCTTAAATCCGATTTGGTAAAGCTAACGCCAGTATAAATATGGCTGTACTTTAGGGTAAAATTTTTATAGTTATAATACAAACTGATGATATGTTTTATGCGAGGAGTAAAAATCAATTGTAAGTCGTTTTTACTATCAACAGCGGTTAAAAAGCTACCTAAATAATTGATTTGAAAGTTCGTATTTTTTGAAAACTGATAGCTGCTTTTAGCTATGATTTCAATTCCTTTGGCGGTTACATTTCCAATATTTATTGGCGAAAAAACAGCTGAATTTATTGGAATCCATTGAATATAATTTTCGGTGTATCGGTAAAACATTGAAAAGGTAAAATCAAAAGAAAACTGCTCCTTTATTTGATTGAAGTTAAGTGCAGCATCACTGCTCCATCCTTGCTCCGACTGGAGGTTTAAATTACCTCCGTTTTTCCAATACAAATCGTTAAATGTTGGTAAGCGATAAGTACGCGCCACATTTGCTTTAAATAGTATGTTTTTAAACAATGTTTTTTGTAAAAAATAGCTTGGCATTATTGGAATAAAACGCTCGTTTACCAATTCTTTTCTTAAACCAAATTGTTGTAAAAATTGGTACTTTTTGTTCTGATATTTATAATAAACAAATCCTGAAAACCGATTCTGATAAACTGCTTTTTCATAACCATCTACTTTAGCAAAAGCTAACCAATCAATAATTCCAAAATGAATGCTATTTTTTTCATTGAAATGAATGTTTTTTTCTGCAGATAAATTAAAGGTATAACTTTTACTCATTGATTTTGGAATATCGTTGCTTTCATAAAAAAGCTCATCGTAAAAATAGGAAAGTTTTAGTTCATTATTCCCTTTCAAAGTCTTGTTATTCCAAGTAATGGCAGTTCTTAGGTTTTTGTCTTTTTGGCTAGCATTATTAGGCAATGCGGATAAATTGGGAGCAATTTGTTTATCATTTTCACCATACCAAACCAAACCAGTAAATGAAGTTTTAGCATTTTTTTGAAACGATAAAACTTGTTGAAATCCGTTGGTATTTAAGCTTGCATTTTTTTGAAAATAAGTATTGTTTTTATATTCATATTCAAAATTATTATTGCCAAAATTGTTATAAACTTTGGTGCTTGAAAACAACCTTTTATGGTTAAAACTTATTTTGATGGCATTTTGAAAAACACCGTAATCAAAAGCACTTGCCAATAATTCAACTTTAGGTTTTTGATGCGTGGCAATGGCACTATTTATAAATAGCAAACCAGCCATTGCTCCACTTCCCCAAACACCACCATTTCCGCCATATTGCAGCGAAATTTCATCACTCAAAAAAACAGGAATGGAACTAAAATCTATTTGTCCATTCATGGGATTTTGAATATTAATTCCATTCCAAATTACTGGAGTATGATAGGCATTACTTCCTCTAAAACTTGCTGTGGCCAAGCCTCCAGATCCATAATTCCGAATAAAAACAGGAGTATTTTCTTGCAAAACTTCTGCCATAGAACTTCCTTGTCGGCTTAATAATTCTGGTGCAGAAATGGTTTGAATTACACTGGCATTATTTAAATTGTTTAAACGCAAACTTTTTATAAAAACAGGTTGTAGTTTTTGCGCAGAATCAGCTTGCATATTTTGACCAAAAGCCAAAACTGCAACCAAGTACATTACCAAAGTACAACTATATTCTTTCATTTTATTCAAATAAATTTTGTTGTAGCCAACGACTAATTGAAAATTGTAAAACACAATTCAACCAGCGTGTAAGTAATGATACCGATAAATAAAACTTTAAAAGTTTTGTGGTTTCGAAATCACTGCAAGCTTTTTTTCCCGAAAGCTACAATCTATTTTGCTATTGGCAGGTCTTCTGACTCGCATCATTTTTGTTTGGTCTTCCCGTTCCGCTTTACGGAACAGTGACAAGAATAGAAACAAAAAACGATTTTAGTTATTAAGCTAAAATAAGATGCTCACAGCAGCGGGTACTGTCCAGGTATTTCACCTGATTCCCTTTTAATTTTTGAAACAGTTATAACACCATTTAAAAACCAAATGCGTGGCAAATATAATTTGAATGTTGGAATGAGCAAGGAATATTTTTGAAATGGCTTTCATTTTGCTTTTTTGGAGTTGTGTCGTCTCTACGAGACTTAGGTTTGTTAGCTTATTTCTTTTACAATAGTTACGTCTCTACGAGACTTAGGTTTACTGGCTCGTTTATTTTACAATAGTGTCACCTCTACGAGGTTTTATTGCTCTAATTACAAGTTACAATAGTTATTTCTCTAATAGACTTCAGTTTTGAAACACATATTAGCGACTTTTAAAAAAAAACAGCATTATATCAACAAAAACAAAGTCTCGTAGATACGAAACTAATGTATAATTCTTGGTGGTTCAAAACTTAAATACCTACAACAAAAGCAGTCTCGTAGAGACATAACTATTGTAACAAAAGTAACTTACTCAAAAACAAAGTCTCGTAGAGACGTAACTATAGTAAACTTCGAAGAGGTAAAAAACGTAAATAAATACAACAAAATTAGTCTATTAGAGACTCAACTATTGTAACAACAGAAAATCCCTCAACAAAAGAAGAATCGTAGTGACGTAACTTTTGTAAATCTCGAAGAGGTAAAAAAGTATAGAACATAATAACCCTCAACAAAAAAGTAGTCTCGTAGAGACTCAACTATTGTAACAACAGAAAAACCCTCAACAAAAGCAGTCTCGTAGAGACGTAACTATTGTAACAACGTAATAAACCACAACAAAAGTAGTCTCGTAGAGACTCAACTATTGTATCACTCTATCCATTCCCACAAAAATCTTTCATCGTAATCAACTTCAAATTTTCTCAAAAAATCTAAATACTCCTCCTTAAAACTTCTTTTTTTATGATGTTCTTCTTGGTTCAAAATATATTTATAAACATCTCCAATTTGCGATTTTGAATAACTAAAAGCACCAAAACCTTGTTGCCATTCAAATTTATTTTCTATCAATTTATTTTCATTTATAAATTTTGATGAACTAGACTTTACAGCTTTTACCAAATCAGAAATTGATTGTTTGGGATTTAAGCCAACAAATAAATGCACATGGTCTGAGTGGCCGTTTACAATGATTGATTTGTGTTCCAATTCTTCAACAATACCCGACATATATTTAAATACATGTTCTCTTATTGATTTTGACAATAAATTTTGTCTTCCTTTAACAGGAAACACAATTTGGATATAGAGTTGAGTATAAGTATTTGGCATGTTTTTTAAATTTTTATAATAAAACTGTGATTAATTTAAGTCATACAAATAAAAACATTTAAAAAGTACTTTTAAACATTCGACAACTAAATTTCATAATCTGCTAAAATTGTCGGTTTTTTGTGTTTCCAAATTATGTCAGATATAATAAAGCTTTTACCAGAACATGTAGCTAATCAAATAGCAGCGGGCGAGGTAATTCAGCGGCCAGCAAGTATAGTTAAAGAGCTTTTAGACAATAGCATTGATGCTGGCGCAACGCATATAAAACTAATTGTGAAAGATGCCGGAAAAGCATTGGTTCAAGTAATAGATAACGGAAAAGGAATGAGCGAAACTGATGCACGTATGTGTTGGGAACGCCATGCTACTTCAAAAATTACTAGCATTGCCGATGTTTTTAAAATAAAAACAATGGGTTTTCGTGGGGAGGCTTTGGCATCTATTGCATCAGTTGCAAAAGTGGAACTTAAAACCAAAAGAGATGAAGATGCAGTTGGCACTTTTATAGTAATAGAAGGCAGCAATACCATTACGCAAGAAGCAGTTGCTTGCCCAACGGGAACAAGTATTACCGTTAAAAATTTGTTCTTTAATATTCCTGCACGCAGAAATTTTTTAAAGTCAAATCCTGTGGAGTTGCGCCACATAATTGATGAATTTACCAGAGCGGCTTTGGCAAATCCAACTATTGGCTTTGAACTTTTCCATAACGATGATATGTTACACAATTTGAAACCAGCCGATTTTGCTTTTAGAATTTGTGATTTATTTGACGATAAAAAACCTGAAAACCTGTTATTGTTCGAAGAACAAACCACCATTATTAATACAAACGGATTTATTGGCAAACCACAAATAGCAAAGAAAACCAGAGGCGAACAGTTTATTTTTGTAAATAATCGTTTTATAAAAGATGCTTATTTGAATCATGCTATTGTTACTGGATTTGAAAACATCATTGCCAAAGATCAATACCCATTTTATTGCATAAATATTGAAATAGATCCATCGAAAATTGATGTAAATATTCATCCGACAAAAACAGAAGTAAAGTTTGAAGATGAGCGAAATATTTATCAAATTTTAAGAGCAGTTACCCGCAAAGTTTTAGGCGAAAATTTTGAAACGCCAACATTGGATAATAGCCACGATGACAATCGTTTTTTACAACGCGATTTGTATAATAACCAAGCTACACACTTTAACAATATTCAAAGTAACAGCTCGCAAACCATTGGAAAATTTAGCGATGGCAGGAATGATTTGTTTAAAAATGAATATGCTAATTCGCGAAATTATAAAAAGCAACAAACTACCAATTGGGAAGATTTATTTAAAATAGCAGCACCCGAAACACCATCAGAAATACCAACTAGTTCCGAGCAAAATAAACAACAAACTTTAATAGAAAACAAGAGGCAAACAAGCCAGCAGTTTTTACAAGTGCAGCAAACCTATATTGCTACTCAAATAAAAAGTGGCATGTTGTTAATTAGTCAGCAGGCAGCTCATGAACGTATTTTATTTGAAAAATATTTAATTGCAATTAAGTTACAACCCATTGTTAGTCAGCAAAAATTATTTCCAAAAGCCATTACTTTAAATGCTACCGATGAAAGTATTTTACGAGAAATAATGCCTGAAATTAAAGCATTGGGATTTGATGTAAATGAATTTGGAAAAAGTACGTTTGTAGTAAATGGAGTTCCTGCCGAAATGCAATACAATAATGAGCAAGATTTGATTTTGGATTTAATTAGTAACTATAAAAACAATAGAAACTTGGCCGATAGCAAACACGAATTAATTGCTAAAATTTTAGCCAAAAAGGCAGCCATTAAGGCTGGCACTGTGCTTGCCATCGATGAAATGAACCGCATAGTAGATGAACTTTTTGCATGTAACGAACCCAAATATTCGCCCGATGGAAAAGCTTGTTTACTAACGCTCAGTATGGCAGAGTTAGCCAATATGTTTAAATAAATATAACAAAAAAGTATATAAAAAATGTTCAAACAATATCGTCCACCAAGTGCAAGTGTATTGCCACCGGCAGTAAAAAACTTATTAATTATAAACGGACTATTTTTCTTAGCAACATATGTTTTAAGAGATAGAAACGTAGTTGATTTAACACGAACATTTGGTTTGTTTTTTCCTTTGAGTCAAAACTTTAAACCGTTTCAGTTATTTACTTACATGTTTATGCATGCCGATTTTTTTCATATTTTTTTCAATATGCTTAGCTTGTTTATGTTTGGAACTAGTATTGAAAATTTTTGGGGTTGGAAGCGCTTTAGTTTCTTTTATGTTGCTACTGCTTTAGGCGGTGCAACAGTTTATTTATTGGTAAAATACATTGAAATTTATCAACTAAAATCTCAAATTCCTTTGGAAGTTTACAACATGGTTTTAAACGATGGATCTGAAATGATTAGGAGTGGTTACAACTATACCAATACGCAAGCTGCTGAGTTAAATTTACTCATAAATATTCCTGTAATAGGTGCTAGTGGCGCGGTTTATGGCGTTTTGTTAGCCTTTGGAATGATGTTCCCAAATACCGAAATTATGATGCTGATGTTTCCAGTTCCTATCAAAGCCAAATACTTGGTTTTTATAATGGGTGGCATGGAATTATTATTGGGAATTAATAATTCTGCTGGCGATAATGTGGCACATTTTGCGCATTTAGGTGGCATGTTATTTGGTTTTATTTTGGTTAAATATTGGAACAAAACCAATAGAGATACTTTTTATTAGTAGTTTAGTTTTTTATAAATTTCCTCCATGTCGTTTTTAGATGATATAAAATATAAGTTGACACAAAAAAATGCAGTGATTAGAATTGTTGCATTGAATGTTTTAGTGTATTTGGTTTTTGCATTGGCACATGTATTATTTTGGCTTTTTCAAGCAAATGATATTATATCATTAGTTGAAAAAAACTTTGTACTGTATGCCAATTTGAACAATTTTATTTTACAACCTTGGGGCATTATTACCTACATGTTTTTTCATGATGGATTTTTCCATATTTTGTTTAACATGCTTTGGTTGTATTGGTTAGGTATGTTATTACACGAATATTTAGGTAATACCCGTGTGTATCAAATTTATTTTGTTGGTGGAATTTTTGGCGGATTTTTATACATGTTTGCCTACAATATTTTTCCTGTTTTTAGCGAAAATTTAGCTGATTCGTATGCTTTAGGCGCATCGGCTGGAGTGCTTGCCATTGTTGCAGCTGCTGCTACTTTATTACCAAATTATACTGTTATGTTATTTGGAATTTTTCCAGTTCAGTTACGTTATATTGCCTTGGTTTCTGTGCTAATTGATTTGTTAAATATTCCAAGCGATAACGCAGGTGGAAGAATTGCTCATATTGGTGGTGCGCTTTCAGGATTTTTATTTATAAAATACCTTTATACCAATAACGGTTTAACCAATGCTATTCATTCGGTAAGTACTTTTTTTAAAGGTTTTTTCAAACAAAAACCGGTGATGAAAGTGCATCATAAAGCTGATAAAAAGGTAAATTTTAGCGCTAAAGCAAATAAGCCAAATCAAGCAGATATAGATGCAATTTTGGACAAAATAAGCAAAAGCGGATACGAAAGCTTAAGCCCAAAAGAAAAAGAATTACTGTTTAAAGCAAGTAAGGAATAAAGGAGTGCGAAGTTCGTTCCGATAGCTATCGGAATGTCAAAAATGCGAAGTAAAAGAAAAAAGAAATTTAAAGTGTATTTCTATAGCTATCATTTATGTTTTTTCTTCAATCAATAATTATTGGGGAAATAAAAAACCACATAGTTACATAGGGTTCACTCAAAAAGTAAGGCTTTCCAAAAATTGATTTTTTTCCCAAA
>JBMOGB010000155.1:0-8903 GCA_049318585.1 Bacteroidia bacterium
TTTTTGCATCATCGCCTAATGAACGAGCCTTAGCAATAGCTACTTTTTCCATCATGGCCTTACTTATTCCCATTGCATTAATAGGATATGCTGCCTTGTCAGTACTAAGTACTATCATACGTTTAACACCATGTTCCACGGCAGAATCGAGTACATTTTGAGTTCCTAACACATTCGTATTCACAGCTTCAATAGGGAAGAATTCACACGAAGGGACTTGCTTCAATGCAGCCGCATGAAATATAAAATCAACACCGTTCATAGCATTATCAACACTGCGTTTATTACGCACATCGCCAATATAAAACTTCACTTTGAGGTTTTGAAGTGCATGACGCATATCATCTTGTTTCTTTTCGTCCCTACTAAATATACGAATTTCTTTTATATCAGTATTTAAAAAACGTTTCAGTACTGCATTTCCGAATGAACCTGTGCCACCTGTAATAAGGAGAATTTTGTTTTTAAACATAACAATTTAAATTTTATCTAACATTTTAATAATTTTCTCACATTGAATCTTTGGATTCTTTTTTTCAAAAATAAATGATTTAGCTTTTAAACCAATATCTAATCTTAACTTTTCATCCATTTCACAAACTTCAATAATCGTATTTTTTAAAGCGTCAATAGTTTCCTCTTCAACTACAAAACAATGTTTAAAGTATTCGTTAGGAATACCTTCAAGTTTAAATAAAACCGTAGGTGTACCTGAAGCTAAATACTCCATAGTTTTTGAAGGAAATGAGTATTTTGTAAATTCTCCCTCTGATGTACGTGGGTTCACCAATACAGAAGCACATTGTTGCAATTCAAGAATTTCTTTATGTGGTTTAAGTCCCATAAATAGAATTCTGGAATCAGTTTTTGCTGCTTCTTTTATAATCTCATTAGTATCTCCATCACCACAAATCCATAATTTATATTCTCTATCTTTTATTTTTGAGAACGCTTCTAAAAGGTATAAAATACCATAACGTTGAGCTAAAGTTCCGGTATAAAGTATTGTTTTTTGCTGTTTCGGTCGACTCGTCTGAAAAGATATTAATGGATCAAATATGCCTTCAATTGTTACATTTGGTTTATTTTCAACATGTAAAGCTTTCGCCATGTGTTGAGTCAAAAAAACAAAATAATTTACATTGACAATTAATTTTTTTATCATTATTATGTCAATTTTTTTTAAGAACAAGTATATATGATTTGTATTATCAGACATATATTGCGGAAGATCTGGAACGATCAAACAAACTTTAATTTTTTTTCCAGATTTTATAATAGCTTTAATAGCCGCCAAAAAAGGCGTTTGAATTGAATAAATTATTATGAGTACTTCATTTTGGTAACGAAAAATTTCATTTATTTTCTTTTTTATTGAATAGTATCGACTAAAATGTTTCAAAATTGGAAAATTAACAAAGCCCAAACAAAGGTCATCTGAATTAATATTATGCGAAAATTTAGATTCCTTAAATCGAAATTTTTTATATTTTAAGGGAAAAGATTGAATAGCAGGCAAAGTTATAATCTGCATATCCGGATAAAAATAATCTAATCCTTTTACTAACGCCCATTGTAAATTGTTCGCAGCATAATCAATGCTTGTAATACTATTTATATTTAATTCTTCTAATCTATCATGTGGATACATACATCCTAAAAATAAAACTTTCTTCATCTTATAAAATAATTGTTTTATTAACAATATTGACTAATTTGATGTAAAACACAGATAAAAAATTATTCCTATTTAATATATATTGTCTTATACTAGGAAATGTCAAAAAAATTATTATATTAAAAAAGAAGAATTCTTTTTTGTAGTATTTTCTTCTAATTTTTTTAACTTCTAACTTTGCCAATTTTTGAAATTGTGAAGAAAAACCATTCGATTCAGAGACGATACCTAATTCTTGAAAATGACATGAATTTATTCTTTCTTTCTTTACTAGTCGGAGTAAAAAATCATAATCTGAGCAAACTCTATAAGACAAATCAAAATTTCCAAAATTATCATAACATTGTTTATTTATCATGCAAACTTGATGACATAACATGGTTCTAAAAAGAAAAAAATTTGATAATTTCAGAGGACTTTGTACATATAAATTCAAATTTGTAGTAAGATAGTCACAATATACTAAATTAGGATTTCCATTATTGATAATAGTATTATAATATGATTGAAGAATTTTATCGTTAAAAAAGTAATCGCCAGCATTTAAAAAAAGAATATATTGTCCATTAACGAATTCTAAAGCCTGATTCATAGCATCATAAATACCTTTATCAGCTTTTTGAATAAAAAAAATTCTATCATCTTTGTTTATTTTATCAAAGGATCCATCTGTAGATATGCCATCTTTAACTACAATTTCAAAATTTAAAAATGTTTGATTTATAATAGATTCTAATGTTCTATGTAAGCTATCACCAGCATTTAAGCATATAGTAATCACTGAAAAAAATGGTTTATTAGAATTCATTAATGTATTAATGTTTTTTTGATAATATAAATCAGTTGATAAAAAATATAGTTTAACAGTTTTAAATTCGTAAATACTTCTAAAACCATTACACGAAATTATATTTTAAGATAAGACAAATAACGTCGCCAACAGTTAATTTACTTTACTTTAATAAAAACTAAATGCTTTAATTTTATCAATATTGTAATAAATTGAATATATATAAAGTAAACAAAATTTAAAAGTTTATTGGGTTTTAGTATTTTACTATAATTCAATGATAATTCTGCATATTTAAAATACTCATTCCGATATGGATGCAAACATACACTTTGCCAAGGTTTTGGTTTAAAAACATAATGAATTAATGTAGGATCTTTGATCTCTTCTAATATCATACTTTTATACTCCGAAAAATCATTTATCAATATACCGTTATGAAATCCAATAGTTTTAAAAACATCTTTATCAAAGAAAAATCCTAACATATTCCATTTACAAGGTAGTGTAAAACAGCTATCATGTAATACTGCGTTCAAAGCATCTTGATCATGAAATCTAATTTTTTCAAAATTATTAACCAAATAACGAAATAATTGTTCGGATACTTTATTTTTACGCCAATAATCCATGTTTATTAACAAAACTCCAGCATTGAAATAACCATATTCTACAGGATATTTAAGTCGATTAGCATCTTCGATTTCTAAACCAATTTGATGAACTGCACCTATTGAAAATCCAGAAATATCATAACTCCATAATTCATCTAGTGATTTACGAACAATAATGTCACAATCGAGATATATTACCTTTTTTAAATCAGAAGGCAATATATCTGAAATGAGTAATCTGTAGTATGTTGCTTGACTGATATGTGATAATATCTTAGAATTTGGCATTGGGAATTTACCGATAATTGCACTATCAACTACTATAATATGAAATTTTCCCTTTTTATTTTCGACTTCGTTTTTAAGAATTTCAATATTTCTTTCAAGCAGACCCTCAGTCAACAAGTACACGTTTACATTTGTATTGTTTATTAAAACCGAAGTTAGCATAATACAACAATGTTGTACGAAATTATCATCTGTAGCGCAAACAATATTCATATCTTTTTAATATTATATTCTATATTTTAATACCTTAGCCGGATTTCCGACAACTATCGCATAAGGCGGAATATCTTTAGTTACAACACTTCCAGCACCAACTACAACTCCTTCACCGATTGTAACGCCTGGTAATATAACTGAATTGGCACCTATCCACACATCATCACAAATATATATTGAATTATTATTCCTACTCCAAGATTGTTTCTGTATTAGATTATCTTTATTAATCCCATGATTAGAAGCAACAATAGATATATGTTGAGAAATAAGACAATTATTTCCAATTTTAATTACACCTCCAGCCGCTCTGATATTATTTGATTCACCAATGTAAGTATCATGCCCAATTTCTAAAAACGAACAACTATTCCTTTCAGATTGTTCATCTGCAACAGCTATAACAGAAAACGAACCAATTGATGAACTATGACCAATTTTAATTTTATTGATATTATCACATTTCAAACATATATTATTACTTATTATTGATTTTGGGTTTAGAAATCTTAAATGAATCATTTTTAATCCGCAAAAAAACAAATTCATTTTATATCTATAAATCACTCTAATGATATTTAGCATATTTGTTATATGATTTTTTGATTGAATAAAAGTCAATTTTTAAAAACAGTGTAATAAAGGAACCAAATATACAGCATATTAATTGGATAACAATATATATTCAATATTCGTATTTTTCATATCTATTTTGATTTATAAACAAAACAATTAAAACCCAAAAAGGTAAATACATTAAAGGTACTAATGTTATAGAAATAATGCAAAAAGCTAAAATTAATGACGTTATTAATATACTATTTTTGTTTATATAAAACATTCTACCTACAAAGGTAATAAAAACAAATAATCCAAATATCCCATAATCATATAATATCTGAAAAAAATTATTGTGTGGTGAAAATGAATCTCTTCCAATTGATAAACCGCATAATTTATTTGCATAGTCAGTTCCACCCCCAAATAGAAGAATCGATAAATCTGAATCTACAAAATTTACAAATGATTTTTCCCATATTACTGTTCTATCAGAACCCGAAGATAATGTATCATCGCTGAATCGAAATAATAATGCTGCAAAAGATTCTGTATTAAATAATACAACAATAAAAATAATTACAATTATTGAAAAAGCAATAAAACTTTTAATAGAATTTGTTTTTTTGAAAATGATATATGCTATTGGTATTATAAGTGTGACAAATGAACCTCTAGAAGCCAATAAACCTAAAGTAATAAAACCAAGTATAAAAACAATAGAATAAAATACTTTAAATAATAGTTTTTGTTTATTCCCATCAATTATATTGAAAAATGAAATTATAATCCCTAATGTAAGTACTGAGCCTAGATAATTTGGGTCGTTCCAAAATACTCTTTCAGAATCTGAATCATACATAGATACAGAAAACTCTTTAAGAAAAATCAATGCATAAACTGACAATACAAGTGTTACTATAACAAAACCAAATTCAATCAATTTAAGATGCTTTTCATTATCAATTAAAAGACTTAGTAAAACTGCTATTAACATAAATAGAATATTGTTATATTCTAAATTCATATTTATAAAGTTTGAGAAAAAAGCAATAAATAATAAACTTATTAAACCATAATATTTAATATTATAATTCAGGTTCTTCAGTTGAAACAAAACTACTATAATAATTATACCTAAATAATAATAAGTTTCTGTTGGTAAATATCCGAAAGGAGCTACGGAAAATAACCTTATCGTTGCGAAAGTCGAAATTATTACAGGTGTTAAATACGGATATCTAAATAAGGGACCAACAAGAAAGAATGTAAAAATTACTCTTATGAAAATATTTGGTGCTACTAAATCCGTATTTGTCCAAAAAACAGAAATGGTTAAAAGTGCAAAATACACTATCCAAATGTAAAATGGTGTATCAATGATATCTTTATTTGTTGATTCTAAATTCATTTATCAATATTATATTAACAGTTTGTACTCAAAAAGCATATATTCGAAGCATTGTACGTGTATATTATTCTTTCATTCCAATTTTATATAAAATGGAAACTATGAAAATTGATATAAAATTTGATATTAATTTTCCATACGCCAAACCCATTATGCCATATCTATTCATCAACAAATATGAAATTGAAAAGCCAAAAAATAAATTTATTATACTTATAATGAGATTATATTTTATTTTACCTGTTCCTAATAATGTATATCCTTTAAATGTAACAGTATTTTGAAAAAACCACGCAAATACCAAAACAATATAAAATGGTATGGATTGCTCAAACTTTGAACCAAATATCAATTTTACTAAGATTGGCACCACAATTACCAAAAAAATAACTATAAATATTGAAGCAATATTATTTACTCTCTCAAATTTTTTAGTGACTACCTTAATTTCATTTTTATTAGTTGCTTTTGCAGATAAATGTGGTATTACTATTTGCTGAACTGTAGTTGTGAATATATAATTTATCATTGTCATTGTTAAAGCGAAACTATAATATCCAATTACGACTCTATCAGAAATAAAATAATTCATCAAAAACACATCTGAATATAATACAATTTGATATACAAGTAACGTCAAAAACGATACTGCGGAATACTTCCAATGGGTTTGTAAAGGCTGTTCAATTTCAACAATACAAACATGTTTGTTTAAAAAAGATATCCTGTTTTTTATAATAAAAAATGTAAAAACAAATGAGAGTAAAAATGCTAAAACATAACCATTAAATCCTAATAAATAGGTAAGAATTATTATAGTTACTACTGAAATAGTTTTTGTAATTGATTGAATTTTTGAAAATAATTTAATTTGTTTGATTGCCTGAAGATAATTTGAATATATTTCAGTAAATACCATTGGAATCAATGCTAACGAAAAATATGGAAATAATCGAATTATTTCTTTATCTGAGGAAATAAATCCAAGCTTTGTAATAACAAAAAGAGTCGGCCAGGTTATTAACAATGAGAAACTCACATATTTTATCGCTTTTTTATAAATGAAAAGTTTCTCGCCTTGTATTCTATTTTCTGAGCATAACTTTAAAACGGATGTAGTAAAACCAAAAGTAGCAAACAAAAGTGCAATACTCAAAAAGGTTTGCATTATTTTTATTTGACCCAACTGTTGTGGCGTAAGTAGCCAAGCAACGATAAATTGTGATCCAAATCCAATAATTTGAATTAAAACATTTGCAGATAATAAATGAAAAAAACCTTTCTCATTAATTGAATATATAAACTTTGATATGATTTGAAAATACTTATTCATTAATTTGATTATTTAAAAAAATCATTCATTGATATTAATAAATTTCAATGTCTAATTTTTAAATCAGATTTGTTGCTATTCTTAGCTAAAAATAATTTTTTTTGTACAATTATATGAAAGTGATTTTATATTACAAAGGTATATACCTTTAGTTAAACCATTTTTAATTCCTTCAATTGAATGTAAACCTTCAGATAAATAACCTTCAAAAACTGTAAATAACACTTGCCCATTTAGATTTAATAATCTTATGCTTACTTTTTCGTAATTATTTGAAGTAAAATTGATATTGTAGGAATTTAAAATTGGATTAGGAAAAATATAAAAATCATTATTGTAATTATGAAGAGAATAAAAACTATCTTTAACATTAACAATATAATTATGTATATCTTTTGAGATAACTCTTTTGAAAAGCTCTTGATGTCCTGCATTATTTAAATGAGTACCATCTCCTGAATCGTATAATGGTTTAAGATTTGAACCAATACCCATATCTGTATAAAAATCTAACACATTATCTCCAAACTCCTCCTTTACACGTTTAACCATCTCAACTTGTAAATTATACCTTATTGTGTTTGTTTTGTTATTAATTGGTTGAGGTGTCGTTATCCAAACAGGAACTCCTTCTTTTATTGCAAAATCTCGAATTAATTTATAGTTATTTATTTGGTCTTCATTTGGGTAGCCTAAAGTTAAGTCATTTGATGGTAAATTAACTATTATTGCATCGGGCTTATACGATAATGCTTTGTTTATATTGTGTTCGAGATTTACGACTTGGCTTATTCCGGTTGGTATTATTGTACCTGTAGGTAAAATATTATATGTTGTAAACCCCGATACTGCTAAGTTTATAAGTTCGTAACGTGTGTCTTTTTTTAAAAAATCTTTGTATAACCACACCCAGGATTTTTGTATTGTTGTTGCACCGGCTCCAGCTGCTGTTGAAGAACCTAATACAACAATTCCATATCTTTTTCCTTCATTAGGGATAAATGAAAAATTATTTTCAGTTTCAATTATTGTATCTTTTGAAATTAGTCGTACTCTACATTCTTTTGATAATAAATTTGAAACATATAAACTGATAGAATCAATTTTAGCAGCAACAGTATTAATTCTTTTCCAATCCGTACCGTTATTTGTTGAATACTCAACTGATATACTATCAATATCCCTACTCTGCCATTCAATTTTTGGCAGTTTTCCAATTTCCCATTTTTCACCTCCATTTGGTGATAATAGTTTTAAAAAGGGTTGCCGATCCTTTTCATTAATTGACCTATTAGATACTACCATTCTTAGAGCATTTAAATAATAAAAACCTGATGTATTATTATTGTTAATACCCGCTTTTGCTTCGAAATATATCGTGCCATCCAACAGAGGCTTAATATTATAAAAAGTCGCTACTTTTGAAGAATTATTTGTTGCATTAAGACTTGCAGAGAGTGAATTTCTACCAGTAATGGTGTATAAGGTTTCTCTATTATCAAGTGCTTGTAATCTAGATGCAAAAACTGTAAAAGAATAATATTTTGTAGTATCTAACCCAGAAAAGGTAAAACCAGCAGTAGGATTTACAGGAATCGATGTTGTTCCTATTGCATTACCATAAAATCCATCTATAGTTGCAGATGTTGGGAATATGCTTGCAGAACCATTAGAATTTGATATTCCTAAAGTAGTAGAACTTGTAAAGCCGTCAGTGATGGTAAGTTTAGAATTTGTAGAATTACCAAGATCATCAATTAATTTAACACTAGCGGTTGTGGGGTTTGTTACATTATTCCAACTAAGTTCATGTGATAGATATCCTTTATCAATTGAACCAAAATCAATTAGGATATAAGTGTTCTGTCCGAAAGAATTTATACCACAAAAGCACAAAGTCAAAAAAGTAAATAAATTATACTTATTAATTTTCATAAGTTACTATGTCAATAATCATTATTAGCTAAATTCAAGTTGTAAATGCAACTTTAATTATTATTAATTTATTTGTTTAA
>JBMOGB010000156.1:0-8859 GCA_049318585.1 Bacteroidia bacterium
TTTTACGTTCATTATATTTTTATTTATGACTGTAGCATATCAATATATTATCGGATATTTAGATATAATTAACAGTAATGTGTTGGTTAAATCACTTGATTTGCTTAAAAGAAAATCCCTTTTACAATTTACATTCAAATTATTTGCCCAAAAACAGTTTTTTGTTTTTGCCTGATATTATTATACTGCCTTTGAGAGAAATATACGTTTCTGTCAGAGGCATTTTTGTAATTAAACTAATCATCAAAATATACTTCTATCTGTTCTACTGTGGTTTCCATTATGTAAAAATTGATAATTCACCTAATCTTCACATGAAACTCATTAGAACCTTTAAATTAAAGTTCAGAAACTAATTTAAATCTAAAAATTTACGACAATGAAAACAAAAATTATTTTATTAGTGGTGTTAGGGATTGTAGGGATGAGTGGAAGTTGCTCTTTAAGTTTATATGCTCAAAATGAGTATTCCAAGCCAAAAATGAAGATTACTATCAAGAATGGGAAAATTGTTGAATCACAGAATGTCGAGGTTAATAACGAAAGTAATACTGTATATCAGAAAACTAATGTAGCAAAAACAACGAGTTCATTTGACGAAAAATCTAAACAATTCATAGAAAAAGGAAAATTATTACCTGCAATAGATGAACCTGCAGGTACGATCTTTAATATAAGCGAATATATGAAGATATTACCTAATAAAACGGTAAAGAAATCTACTGATTTTAAACAAAATGTTTCTGCTTCAAAAGCTGGATGGAGTACAATCATGAGCGAAGGTTTTGAAAGTTCATTTCCCTCTTCAGGTTGGTCTGTTTACGCAAATAGTGGTTATACCGATGCATATTGGAATGACGTAAACTATATTTCTAAATCTGGAACATGGAGTTCGTGGTGTGCCAATGGTGGTACCGCTGGAATTAACCCATCAAGCGGTCATTATCTCAATAACATGAAATCATGGATGATTTATGGTCCTTTTGATTTGAGCGATGCAACTGCAGGGAATCTAAGTTTCTATCTGAACAATAATACTGAATCTACTTATGATAAATTTCAATTCATGGTTTCATTAAATGGGACTGATTATTATGGTTATGAAAATAGTGGTACAACTTCAGGCTGGGCATACAAAACTTTAGATTTTACAAATGTTTATACATTAGGTAATATCTGTGGTTATTCACAAGTTTATATTGCCCTTATTTTTGAAAGCGATGTGAGCAATAACAATTATGCTGGTGCTTTTGTTGATGATATAGTTGTCGAAAAATTTACGCAAACTCTACCGAATCTTCACGTATCTGCAATTAGCTCATCCTCTGAAAATTGGTGTTCAGGTAATTCAATCACTGTTGGCGTAACTGAAGATAATTTGGGTGAAATGACAGCCGGATCACATTTGAGTGATGTATATTTATCAACTAATACTACTATTTCAACTAGTGATACCTATTTAGGTGAAATAGCTTTTGGCAGTATTTTGGGTAATAGTTCAGATACTGAATACCTAACTTTCTATGCACCTAATTTGTCTTATGGAACTTACTATATTGGCGTTATTGCTGATGTTTATAATAATGTAACAGAAAGCGATGGAAGTGATAATACCGTGTATAGAATAAATCCAATTAATGTGGGAAGTTTTCCTGATTTGTCTTGGACAGACTTAACGCTCTCTAAAACGAATTGGTCTGTAGGAAATACCATAACAGCCAACTTAACAGAAAGCAATACAGGTAGTGCTTATGCTTCAAGTCATTATACTGACTTATATTTATCAACAAATGAGATTATTAGTACAGGTGATACTTATTTAGGAGAACTCAATTTTAGTGGTATTCTTTCAAATGGTTCACAAACAAAATCTTTATCATTTGTTGTGCCAACAATGCCAGACAATACCTATTGGATGGGTGCTATAGTTGATTCGTATAACACTGTTGCAGAAAGTGATGAAACAAATAATTATGATGTTAGAACTGGAACAATTACAGTTGTAAATCCTACGGCTATTGATAATATAGAAAACAAATTGTACTTGAAAACATATCCAAACCCGGTAACTAATATGTTGATAATTGAACAAGTTGCAAACTCTGGAAAAGCTGATTATGAGATATATAATTCTATTGGCAAAATTGTAGATTCGGGGGCTATTTCAGAAAAAACGATTGTTTCTACAAGTGCTTATAGCAAAGGCATGTACTTATTAAAAGTGCAATCTGAAAGTTCAGTTAATTACAGAAAATTCTTAGTGAAGTAATTGTAAGAATTCAATGTAACAGTGGAGTTTAGAAACCACTTTAATAAAAGGGACATAATCCGAAAGTTATAAGAGTAGACCAAATCATAGATATCAATATTAAAAAAACTAGAACAATACTTTTTTCATTTTAAAAAAATTCATTAAATTCACGCCTATGGATAAACTGCGTAGCAGGTAAGTTAAACCGATACACTTTGTGTTTTTATTTCTAAAATTAAGGATTCACTTCGTTAACAAAGCCACAGCTGCGAAGCTGAAAATGTATTTTTACTGTGGAAAATTACAAATCATTTAAAATATAAAATTTATGAAAAAAATTAATTCATTATTTGTTTTATTATTCCTTTCATTTGTAGGTATTAATGCTCAAAACGTAGCTACTGAAACACTAAAAACTCCCTTAGTTCCTTCGAAATATAATCGAAATGCACTTACTGTAGTAATTCTCGATAACAATGGTAGTCATATAAGGGAAATCAAACGCGCCTCTGATTTTATTGCGATACCAGAAAAGTATGATGATAATAATCTGGATGTCCGCGTTATCCAAAGTGAATCAAACAAAGATATGATTTTACAGAACATAGATTATTTAAAACTATCAAATCAAATTCTTGCTAAAAGTTTTTCTCGCAAATCAACAGGTGAATTCGATATGACACTAATTGGGAAAAGAGGAATGTACAATGCTACAGGAGATGATATGATAAAAGCATCTGCTTCAAAAAAAGGATTAGAAAACATAAAGGATGCAGGCAAAGCTTTAGTAAATAATAGTTATATTCAAGTACTTGATATTAGAAATGTGATATCTATGGAAGAGTATTACAATAAACAGGATGCCATTAATCTTAAAAATTCAAAGACTTATGGTACACAATTCAAACCTGTAGAAAGAACAAAAAATGGTTGGAAGGGTGAAGTGGTATCCTATTTGTACAAAATTGATTCAAATGCTGTTGATACACTTTATGATAAAATGTGGATATACAATGATGATAATTATGCAAATAAAATTTCGAAAAAAGAACTATTTGATAAAAGCAAATTCGGTTTCAGTTTTGTAATGACGGTTACTGCTGATGCCGATGGAACACAATACAATCCAGGACAATTATTAGCTCCAAAAGTACAATTGACTAACGATGAATTGTTTGTAAAATTAACGCAATCAGCTTTAGTAAATTCATTATTTGTTTTAGACACTAAATATGAGCCTTTTAGGGTAAAAACATCAGTGTATGCAATAAATCCTGTTCGATCAAAAATTGGCACAAAAGAAGGATTATTTATAGACCAACGATTTTTTATACTCGAAAACGTTGGAAATAGCAAAGGTGAAATAGTCTCTAAACGTAAAGCGGTAGTAAGAGTTAGTAAAATTGCAAATAATTCCCAAATTAGCACAGCTAATGATCTCAATATGTCAGATTTCTATCAAACTGCAGGTCGCTCAATCGAAAAAGGTATGACAATGCAACAACGAAATGATAAAGGATTTGGAGTTTCTGTTGGATCAACAATGATTGGAGGAATGGGCGGTATAACTGCAAAAGTGGAAAAGAATTCTGGATTATCACCACAATTAAAGGCATTTATTGCTGGAGCAATAGATGCTAAGCAATATGATGGTTATAATTATGCATTTCTCCGTTATCAGGTAGGGGTTTCTCAGGGATTTTATTTTGCCCGAAATTTTTCTGTTGCTCCATTTATTGCTTATGGTGTCGAAGGTGCTCCAGAAGATGAAACACTTTCATTGAATACACGTTTTATTAATTTTGGTGCTTATGCAACTATAAATATACTGCATAACTGCCAATTGGTTGGTACGGCAAACTATTATCTACTTTCGGGTAATGCATATTACTATGACAGTGAAAGTAAAGAGTCATCAGATGCTGGATTAAAGTATAATGAGTTTTTTGTTGGTCGAAGTGGACTTGCTATCGAGCTTAGTCTACGTATTGAGTTATAATTTTTTAAATTATCAAAGGAGTATTTTGCATATTCCTTTGATAATTTATTCGTCTGATATTTATATAAAAGCTATAATTTAAAATTTAAAAAATCATGAAGAATAAATTATTTACTGTTATCTTTGCAGTTGTAATAAGTATAATTGTTAGTGCTCAGTCGCGTAAGGATTTAAAAGCCATTTATCACAGTCAGTATAGTTATGAGTTGTCGAGCCTAGGTGTAGGACAAGATGGTACCAAAGCTATTAAGGTGTGGGGATTTGGTAAAAATGCCGATGTTGCAGCATTTAATGCTAAAAGAGATGCTGTAGCTGCGGTTATTTTTAGAGGAGTTCCCGGAGGTGGCGGAGCAGCACCTACTCCTGCTATTTTATCAATTGATGGTTATGAAAAAAATGCTGATTTCTTTGATCAATTTTTCGATGCAGGCGGAATGTACTTGAGCTTTATTAATCTTACAACTGACGGCGTTCCAAGCGGTGAAGACAGAATAAAAATGAGCAAAGGTTATAAAGTAGCGGTGAGTGCATCTGTCAATTATAATGGACTAAGAGCGTATCTTGAAGAAAAAGGTATTGCGAAAAAATTAGATGCTGGATTTTAAAGGTTTAAACATACAAATTCTATTTAGTCATCAAGTCAACCACGAATTTTCAATAATCCACATAAAAAATAATTGAAATATGAAAAAACTAGTGTTTTTTATTTTTGTAATTGCCATAAGTGCAATTGCTTACGGGCAAGCTAAAAAACCAACAATAATGATAGTGCCTAGTGATAAATTTTGTATTCCAAATTACTGTACTACAATAACTGTAAATGGTGTTGAACAGAAAATTCCAGATTACAAAAAAGCATTTCAAGAAAATGATCAAATAAGATTGGTTATTACTAAAATGGGGGGTATAATGTCCGATAGGGGTTTTCCATTAAAAGATTTGGAACAAACTTTGAAAAGTATCGAAAGTGAAAGAGCTGAGCTTAGCATGATGTCTTCTAAAAGCTCTGGCGCTGAGATCAAAGAAACACCTATTGATATTTTAAAGCGAACAGCCAAGGCTGATATAATTATGGATCTTGATTATAGTATTAAAAGACGTGGTCCAGATCAGGTTATTACATTTAATTTGAGAGGTTTGGATGCCTATACTAACAAACAAGTAGCATCTGCTGCAGGTGTAGGTTCGCCTTCGGCATTCGCTTCCGCTGATTTATTATTGGAAGAAGCTGTTTTGAGTCACATGGATGAATTTAATGGTCAACTTAACAAACATTTCGATGACATGTTTAAAAATGGCCGAGAAGTAGCAGTGGTGGTTAGGGTGTGGAATAATTCTGAAATCGATTTAGAAAAAGAATATACTCTTGATGGAGAAAAAGAATCTTTGACACAACACATTGAAAATTGGATGAGTAAAAATACTGTTGCAGGTAGGTTCTCAACTGTAGATGCTACTGAAAATGTACTCAAAATGGATCAAGTACGTATACCTATGATGTACACAAACAGCAGTGGTCGAGAAATAGCTTTGGATACAAAAAGATTCGTGACTAATTTAAATAAGTTTTTGTCTGTTCCACCATTTAATATAGAAACTAAAATTTACCAACGTGGGCTTGGCGAGGCTTGGTTAATAATTGGTGAAAAGTAGAAACCATAAACACATTAATTCAGAATAAAAGATAGATAATCTTATATTCTGAATTATGTTTCTTGCTTTGCTTTGAGAAATTAAACACATGACCATCTGAACTTTACTTCATAATTATTTAAGATGGTTTTAATGTAGCATTAAATACACAATTTGAAAGTCTGCTTAAAATTGTAGAAGTAAATTAAAAAAAAAATCTAAAATGAAAAAAACGAAATTTTATTTATTAATAATCATTGCATTAAGCTTTGGTTTGGTACAGGGCCAGAATATGGCTGGTAAAACTGACGATATTGGTAGAATTGTACTTGCGGCTTACGTTCCTCCGCAAATTGAAAACATGCCAGATATAGCTAAAAATATGTTGTTTAATAAATTAAGTCAGATAGCAACACAAGCTGGAATGGGTGGACGCGCGAATAATGAACGTTTTATTATTACAGCCAATATTATTTTGTTGACTAAAGATATTACTTCTACAGCACCTCCAATGTATGCCTATACTTTGAACATTACATTATATGTTGGTGATGGTATTGAGGGTACTAAATTTGCAAGCCATTCAATTACTGTAAAGGGAGTAGGAGAGAGTGAGACAAAGGCATATATCTCTGCATTGAAAAATATGAAAGTAAATGATCCTAGTTATCAAACCTTTATAGAAAAAGGAAAAACAAAAATTATTGAGTATTATAATTCAAAGTGTGACTTTATAATAAAAGAATCTCAAGCGTTAGCAAGTCAAAATAAATATGATGAAGCCATTTATAAAATGACCGGAGTTCCAGAGGTTTGTAAAGAATGTTACGACAAATGCATGGAGGCAATACCGCCAATTTATAAAAAGAAAATTGATAAAGATTGCACGGTATTTTTGTTGCAGGCAAAAAGTATATGGTCGGCCAATCAAAATAGTGATGGAGCTAACCAAGCTTCTGCACTACTTTCGAAAATAGACCCTTCAGCAGCCTGTTTTAGTGAAGTGAAGCCAACATTAAAGAAAATTGCTGCCAGGTTAAAAGAAATTGACAATCGCGTATGGGAGTATACAGTTAGAGAACAAGTGCAAAAAAGTGAAGTGATAAATGCTTATCGTGAAATAGGAGTTGCCTATGGAAATGGACAAGCAAAATCGGTATCCTACAATGTAAACGGCTGGTGGTAAGTTATAAATGAAATGGATAGTCATTTGTTAGATTAGAAGAAACCTATATTTTTAAATCACGTCTAATTTACATAGATATATTCGTCTCATTATTTTTATAAACTCATTTTTGAGATATTTGAATTATTGTTTTGAATTTGTCATTTATTTAAGTTTTTAAAATCAAACGAGATGAGACGCAATGTTATTTTGATATTAGTGGTGTTTTGTACAATATTAACTACAAAATCACAACAGACAATTCTAGAAAAAAGCGGTAAAATGCCAAAATGGACTACCCAATTGGAGACCGGTTTTTTTGTAGGAATTGGTAGTGCTAACACTATTCTGGAGGCAAAAGAAAATGCAATGCTGAATTTAAAAGCTCAAATTGTATCTTCAGTGGCAGTCAATATAACATCATCGTCGGAGCTAAGAACAAATGATATATCTAAAGCTAGTATTGAGACCCAATTTCAAACTTATCAAGATATTATAACATCAAAATCGGGCAAACAAGATTATTTAATGGGTATTTCACAAATCAATATTAAAGAAATATATTGGGAAAAACTAGTTGATAAGAAAACAAAAAAAACTTCATATCAATACTTTATAAAGTATCCCTTTAGTTCCCTAGAACTATCGCAATTGGTTTTTGAGTTCAAACAAAAGGATGAAGAATTGACAACCGATTTACAAAATATATTTGAAAAATTGAACATTTACAAAACAGTTGAAGATATAGAAGAGTGTTATGCAAATTTTAATTCTTTAAATCAAGTTTTCACTGATCAACGAAAAGTCAAAAGTCAAATTGGAATTGATAAATGTGCAAGTCTTTTAAATTCGATTGTAATTCAAAACCAAGAAAGCAGCTTAGGTACAATACGATACAGCCTTAATCTTGACAATAAAAGAATCACAACGTCGAGAAAACCAACAACTCAATCAGACTGTGCTGTGATTGAAGAAAAGAAAATTGGAAAAGATGTTTGTGAATTAGTCTATCGATTCAATGATTGTGCCGATGACGGTAATAATAAAATTAAAGTCAGCTATTCTTTTAGTGGCAGTAAAACAGATAAAATGTTCTTTTTTGACGTTACTGAAATCAAAGCAAATCTCAATTTGGTAGGAAAGATAAAAATGAATGGTGGTAAAATTGCTGGAGACTCAATTTACAACGCTATGTGCAAAATTGATGTTTACTCAAAATATCCAAGTGCACTCACTATTTCAACTATTTCTCTCGAATGGAAAGAAGTCGGTTTTATTTGTCATATTCCAATTAACAAAACAATAACAGGGAAGGGTATACATGAAATTGAGTTTTATTTACCTCCGCTTCCTGCCTTTGCAGTATCTACAAAGAAACATCCCGAGAATAAACTGAACGGTATTATAGTTTACGGTTCAGCCAAAGGATTACAAACCAATAGATTTAAAATATATCAAGCAGATTATATGACAGTTTGGTAAACGATAAACCTCAAGTTGCCGTATCCCCGTTCGTCGTAGTGTAACTTCTTGGTCTTATTGTTCGGCGAAGCGTCTTTAGCTTACGCTGATTTTCAATTCGCTTCGTCGGGTTGGAAGAGCCTGTCCGACTTCTGGCGGAAAGGATCACCGATAAATCGGTATGTACCACCTGCCTTCCATTTTAAAATAAAATCGGCTGAATTTCAGAAATGAAATTCAGCCGAAGTTGTTTAATAAAAAAGAATTTCAAGGTATTTTTGTTTTTCTTTGAATATTATCTATCTTTGTATTGTTTTAGAAAATCGAATTGCCCTATGCCTAAGATATTTG
>JBMOGB010000157.1:0-8833 GCA_049318585.1 Bacteroidia bacterium
AAAAAATATTTAACAAATGTTTCACCATAAATTCTTCATTTCCTTTTTATTAGTCGTTTTGTTTGGGAATTTAAGTGCACAACCTTTTTCGAAACAAGATTATTTACACGGAAAATTAACAAAACTGCGTACTTGTTTCGATGTAAAAACATATGAAATAACTGTAAAGGTTGAAATAGACAAAAAGTTCATTTCAGGAAAAAATGAAATTACTTTTTTAGCTGTAACCGATTTGAATAAAATTCAAATCGATTTGAAAATGCCCATGAAAATAGAAAAGGTAGTTTTTGAAGATAAAAACCTTTTATATGAACAAGATAGCAATGCTTATTTTATCAATTTTACTCAAAAAATAACAAAAGGAACTTTAGCTAAAATCACGGTATTTTTTAGTGGATTTCCTCCAATTGCAAAAAATGCGCCTTGGGATGGTGGCTTTGTTTTTAAAAAAGATAGCAGCAACAAACCTTGGGTTGGCTTGGCTTGCGAAGGAATTGGCGCTTATTGTTGGTTGCCTTGCAAAGACCATTTGAGCGATGAAGCAGAAAATATGATTATGCATTTGCAAGTTCCAAATGGTTTAGTAGGTGTAAGTAATGGGAAATTTACTGGTAAATTACCTTTAAATAATGGCTATACACAGTTTGATTGGAAAGTAACTTACCCAATAAATAATTATAATATTTCCATCAATATAGCTGATTATGTTCAAATACAAGATGATTACCGAAGCCCAACAAAAGGAATAATGGTTTTAAATTATTTTGTTTTGAAAGAAAATGAACAAAAAGCAAAAATTCATTTTAAACAAGTAAAAGACATGATGGGATGTTTTGAGCGATTTTTTACTCCTTATCCATTTTGGAACGATGGTTACAAATTAGTGGAAACTCCTTATTGGGGAATGGAACACCAAAGTTGTGTGGCTTATGGAAATGATTATAAAAACAATGAATGGGGTTTTGATTTTATCATTGTTCATGAAAGCGGGCACGAGTGGTTTGGGAATAATTTAAGCATGAAAGACCATGCCGATATGTGGATTCACGAAAGTTTTACTACTTATTCGGAAGCAGTTTATGTAGAGTTTAAACAAGGTTACGATAAAGCTGTAAAATATTTAAATAGTCAAAAGCATCATATCAAAAACCGAGAACCAATCATTGCGCCAAGCGATGTTTATTATCATGGAAGAAAAGACAATGATGTATATTATAAAGGAACTTGGATGCTGCATACCATGCGAAAAATGCTGAACAACGATACTACTTGGTTCAATATGCTTTATGAATTGAACGATGATTTGAAGCATAAAACTTTAACCAGTGACGAAGTTGAAGATTATATGAGCAAAAGAACTCGCTATAATTTTGCTCCATTTTTTAACCAATATTTGCGTAAAGCAGACTTGCCAGTTTTTGAATATCAATTGATTGAAAAGGAAAATGTTTTGGAACTTAAATACAGACTCAAAACCAATGTAAGCGGGCTAGAGATGCCAATAAAAGTAATGCTTAGTATTGGCAAATTTGAATACATTATTCCAGCTAATCATTGGAAAATTGTGGAGTTACAATACAGCAGCAAAGAAAACTTTAAAGTAGATACCGATAATTATTTGATAGATGTTAAGGAAGATAAATAATTAGATAATTAATGGGCAATTTGCAAAGTGAAGTTTTCTATATGCTAATTACAAAGATGTTATTTTAAAACAATACTTAATACTTACAGGTAAGAAAGTTCTACAGTTATTTAACCCCAAATTACGCATTAGAATTTAAAAAAGGGTAATATTTCACAAATCGTGTAAGTTAAAAAAATTGAGCAAAATATTAGAAAACCACATTTCATTATTAGCTCAATGACCAAGTACAATCATTCGTAATTCTTAATTCTTAATTGTATTTTGCCGCACTATGATTAACTATTTCCAAAAACATTTAGTACTTATATTTCTAGTGTTTGCTTTGCAAAACTCTTATGCTCAAACTTTCAAAATACTTGACAAATCAACCAATATAAATGTAACTGATTACGAAATTTTCTTTTCAGAAAACACCTATATTTTTGGTAAAACTACCATTACCATTGTTCATCCTGAATATAGAACTTTTAGCATAGAAATGACTTCTCCCAGAAAAAAGGATACTGTGGTTTTTTATTTAACTCCATCTACTTTAAAAATGAACGAAGTAGTGGTTTCTGCAAATAAATTTACCGAAAAATACAATGATGTGCCAAGGCAAATTCAAAGTATATCAAAAGCTAATATTCAGTTTCAAAACCGACAAAATACAGGAGATTTATTAGAACAAAACGGAAATGTATTTGTGCAAAAAAGTCAGCAGGGAGGAGCAAGTCCTGTGTTACGTGGCTTTGAATCAAACAGGGTTTTATTAGTGGTAGATGGTGTAAGAATGAACAACGCCATTTTCCGTGGCGGACACTTACAAAACGTATTACGAATAGACCAAAACATGCTGGCAAAAACCGAAATTTTATTTGGTGGTGGAAGTGTAATTTATGGCAGCGATGCAATAGGCGGGGTCATGTATTTTGAAACCATGAAACCAATTTTGAACAAAAATATAAGTAATGGTTATTTGCGTTATGGTTCAGTAAATAATGAAAGTACTTTTCATTACGATGCAAATATTGGTTTTAAAAAATGGGCTCACTTAATTAGCATAACCAATAGTTCTTTTGGCGATTTACGACAAGGTACCAACAAAGAAAACGTGGATGGCGACAGTATTTACCAAAGAAATTATTATGCCACTAGAATAAACAACCGAGATACCATGACTAAAAATTCGGATCCTGCTTTGCAAATTGGAACAGCTTATTCGCAATATGATTTAATGTATAAAGCGCTTTTCCAACAAAATAACACCAAACAACATGTGTTTAGTTTTCAATTATCGAATACAAATAATGTACCTCGTTACGACAAATTGAATCAATGGAATGGTAAAACATATAAAAGTGCAGAATGGTATTATGGACCAGAATTGCGAACCATGACAAGCTATCAATTTACCAATAATTTAAAACAAAAATATGCCGATAAATACAAATTAACATTGGCATACCAATACATTGAAGAAAGCAGAAACGACAGAAATTGGCAATCACTATATTTAAACAAACGAAGTGAATTTGTGCATGTAACTAGTCTAAATTTAGATGGAGTAAAAACAATTAAACAAAACCCAAATTCTATTCACGAAATTAGGTATGGATTTGATGGACAATTTAATGATGTAACATCTAATGCACACAGTGTAAATATTTTAAATGGAAGCAAAACCAATATTCCAACTCGTTATCCCGATGGGGGAAGTAACATGGTTTATATGGCTGCATTTGTAAGTCATTCGTGGGAAATAGGAAAAAAGTTTATTATAAGTGATGGATTACGTTATAATTATGTTTCACTGAACTCAACATTTAACGATAAAACATTTTTTCCTTTTTTAGAAAACACATTGACTCAAAAAAACAATGCTTTAAATGGTAATTTGGGTTTGGTATATAATCCTATAAAAAACTTAAAACTTTACACAAATGCTTCTACCGCATTTAGGGCGCCAAACTTAGACGATGTAAATAAAGTTTTTGATAGTAAATTTGGTAATAAAAAAGACGATGGTTTAATTATTCCAAATGCATATTTACAACCCGAATATACTTATAATTATGAATTGGGAATAAGTACTATTTATAAAAAAATTAAGTTAGAAGCAGTTGGTTATTACACACAAATTCAAAATGCAATTGTAGTAAAACCAAGCCAATTAAACGGGCAAGATTCTGCATTTTTTAAAGGTGTAAACACCAAAGTATTTAGCAATATAAATGCACAACAAGCTTATATTTATGGTTATAGCATGCAACTTTCAGCCGATTTATTTAAATCGATTGCTGTAACTTCATCGTTAAATTACACTTACGGACGCATTGTGGAAAATGGAAATGAAACTCCTTTGGACCATATTCCGCCTATGTTTGGACGAACTGCTATTTCTTATTTTACTAAAAAGTTTTCGGCAGAAATAAGTTCACTTTATAATGGTTGGAAAAATATTGAAAACTTTAACTTAAATGGAGAAGACAATGCAGTTTATGCCACTCCAAAAGGATCTCCAGCTTGGTACACCTTAAATGTAAAAGCCCAATATGCTTTGGGCAAAAAAGGTAAAATTCAATTGCAATCAGGAATTGATAATATTACCGATACACAATACCGCGTTTTTGCATCGGGAATGAGTGCCGCTGGCCGAAATATTTGGGTTTGTTTAAGAGTAAAAATTTAGTTTTTGGTTGGATTAGTTGATAAGTTTTGACCTTTGTGTTCTCTGTGAAAACCTCTGTGAACTCTGTGGTTAAATATTCCCATCTCCCAATTCTCAAATCCCATCTCTCAATTCCCATTCCTCCAAAACCTCCAACCTAAAGCAAATTCCATAAAATCGGAGCCAAGAGTATTGTATTTATTATTACTTCCTTTAAAATAACAACCAATAAATAAATTTTTATGTGCAAAATAAGTTACACCAAACCTTACATAAACAGGACGTTTTACTACAGCTAAATCGAAAACATAATAATAAAATTCCAATGGAACAGTTAATTTCCCAATGTTTAATTCGTTACAAAAACCAATTGCTGCAAGCCATTTATCACTTTCTTTTATTTGGCTTGGAATTAAATCAGGCTCATCGGTTAAAGCATGAGTAGCATCGTAAAACAAATCAGCACCAAGCCCTATATTATAAATTTTGTTTATTGGTTTCATTACCGCTTGATGAAACGAAAAAACAGGAAACTGTCTGCGGTAAGCAAATGTACCTTGTTCGCGGTAAGCGCCAGCCAAATAAGTAGTATAAAAAACTTTTTTGTTGGTTGTTGAAATATCGCAAGGTTTCATTTTACTGTATGGTGTTTCATTGAAAAAATAACTCAAACCACCTTTTAAATAATAAATATTGATTCCACCATTTGGCATCATAAAGCTTCCGTTTGATGTATGGAAATATCCAGTTTCTAAATTTAAATCTAAATGTTGGCTTATTTTTCTATTATAAATAGCAGCAAACTCTACTGCAAAATTTATAGGTGTGCTAATTGACCTGTTGTCGAAATTGGTTAAAAACTTAAACGTTTTGGTAACATAAGCGCCACCCAATCCTAGTTTACCACTAAACTCTGAATTTTTATGTTTTACCAATCTAAATTGCATAAAAGGAAGCAATGAATAATTGATACCAAAAGTATCGGGTTTATTCATAAAAATAGTTCTAAAACTAATTCCTATTCGTGGATTTCCAAAAGTTTTATGCCAATTTTTTGTGCCATTTACTTGCTTAATAATATCTAATTGAAAACCATTTACCATACCGTTCATGCTTTCGTTGGTTGTATGAATTTTATTGGGAGCCACATTGTAACCAGCTATATAACTTAGGCCAATAGCTACATTATAATTTTTTATTATTTGCCCTTGGCAATTAACAATTATTTGAAAAACTAAACAAAATACGGCAATAAAACTTTTCATTTTAAAATCGTTTGCAATATAGTATGTTACTATTCAAAGCAAAAAACTCATTTTATATTTTCTAAAAAATGTAAAATTCTAAATCAGTACTGTAAACCCAATACTATATTATTTAAAAAGTATAAATAACTATTTATGCATAAGTATTGTCTATCTAAACAGCTGTTAAAGGCAATAAATAAACACCTTAAAATGAGATATTTGCTATAAAAACAATACAATAACAATAAATTAATTGAAAAAAGTAGTCACAAATCAATATGTTCGTACCATGAGTATAATAGATAATTTAATTGGTGCAGTCATTGATAACTACACACTTATATTAGCAACAATAGCCATAATTATTCTAATAAGGTTTATTATAGAATACAGAAAAAAAATAACCAATGAATATAAATGTCCAAATTGCCAAACTTCCGATGCTGAAAGAGTTTCGAGGAGTTTGATTACCAAATTGATTCATTTAAACAAAACTACTAAAAAGTTTAAATGTTTAAAATGTTGGAAAATTTATTACGTAAGAGAACCTTTAAATAAGGCAAGTTAAACTGTATTTTTACTTTATATGTTTTAGCCTTTCTTCTAATTCTACAATATCAATTACCAATACTTCACGGGCTTTACTCCCTTTGAACGGACCTACAATTCCAGCTTTTTCTAATTGATCAATCAATCGTCCAGCACGGTTATAGCCTAAGTTCAATTTGCGTTGCAATAACGAAGTAGAGCCTTGCTGACTAGAAACAATTAAATGTGCAGCTTCGTTAAATAATTCATCTTTATCCTTGCTGTCAAACATTTCTCCACCCATTCCCATATCATCGCCTTCAATGCTTACTAATGGCAATAAATAAGGTTCATTTCCGCTTTGATTACCAATAAATTCAGCTATTCGTTCCACTTCGGGTGTATCAACAAATGCACATTGAATTCGCACCAAATCGTTGCCATTGCTAAATAACATATCACCTTTTCCTATTAATTGATCGGCACCATTGGCATCTAAAATTGTTCGTGAATCTATTTTTTGAGAAACCCTAAACGCCAAACGTGCAGGAAAATTTGCTTTTATAGTTCCTGTAATAATATTTACTGAAGGCCTTTGCGTAGCTAAAATTAAGTGAATTCCAATGGCACGCGCTAACTGAGCCAAACGAGCAATAGGTAATTCTACTTCCTTGCCAGCAGTCATCATTAAATCGGCTAACTCATCAATAACAACCACAATATATGGTAAAAAACGATGCGCTAATTTGTCGGTTGGAACCAATTTTCTTGTTAAGAATTTTGCATTGTATTCTTTTAAATTCCTTACATGTGCATCTTTTAGTAAATCATACCTTTCGTCCATTTCTTTACAAAGTGAACTTAAAGTATTTACCACCAATTTAGTATCAGTAATAATTGCATCAGAATCTCCAGGAATTTTTGCTAAAAAATGTCGTTCTATGGTTTTGTAAATGTTTAATTCTACCTTCTTTGGATCGACCAAAACAAACTTAATTTGCGATGGATGTTTTTTATACAATAACGAAACCAAAATAGCATTTAAACCAACCGATTTTCCTTGACCAGTAGCTCCAGCCATTAGCAAATGGGGCATTTTAGCCAAATCGGCAACAAAAACTTCGTTCGAAATTGTTTTACCAAAAGCTATGGGCAAATCCATTTCAGCATTGATAAATTTGGCCGATGAAATTAAACTTCTCATTGGAACCATAGAAGGAGTGGAATTTGGCACTTCAATACCAATGGTTCCTTTGCCCGGAATTGGCGCAATTATCCTGATTCCTAACGCTGCTAAACTTAATGCAATGTCATCTTCTAAGTTTTTAATTTTGGCAATTCTTACTCCATCTTGCGGAATAATCTCATACAAAGTAACTGTTGGTCCAACAGTAGCCGATATTTTTTTGATGCCAATATTGTAATTTTTAAGTGTATCCTCAATCATTCGAGTTTTTTCACTTAACTCATTGGTATCAATTTTCGATTTACTTTCGCCATAATCGGTCAGTAAATCAATTGTAGGAAAAGTATAACCTCGGTATTCTAAAGTTGGATCGTAGGCTTCGTCTATTCCAAAATGCTTTTTAAAAATAGAAACCGGAGCTTCTTCTTCAGGAATATCTTTTACTTCTAACACCAAGCCACTGTTGGTTTTAAAAGCATCATCATTTAAGTTTTCTTGTTGCTTTGCAATTGGAAACACTTCCAAAGGTGCGTCTTCATCAATTGGAAAATCATTATTTTCAAGTGCAGTTAAATTCTCTAACGGTCGTTCAACCAACACAAAATCTTCTTGATTTAAAGGTGCTAATTCTAAACCTTCAGCAATTGAAATGGAGCCACCTTCAGTAAATATTTTATTGCCACCAGCAACTGATTCTTCATTTTGATTTTGTGATAGATTAGGTTCAAAAATTGGAACAGCACTCAGTTTTAAATTGGGTTGATAAAACTCAATATTAAAAATGGCAATCGCAAAAACTAAAATATAAGAAAGCAGGAAAAGCACTGTTCCAATATTGCCAATTAAACCTTGCAAATAAATGATTCCAAAATGGCCAAAAACACCACCTAAAACTTGATAAGTTTGGTTGAAAATAAATCCAAAAATCAATGACAACCAAATAACTGCGAAGAAAGAATATTTTAAAGTTTTAAAAATAGGAATGGGTTCTAATTTGGTTAAAAGATAAATACCAACTGAGAAAAATATGATACAAAAAGCAAAAGAAGCTATGCCAAAACCTTTGTAAAAAAACACAAAACCTAACCAAGCACCTAATTTACCTAAAGCATTTTGAGCCAAGGCATCATCGGCTAGTTGGAACAAACCAAACGACATATTTTTAACTAAACTTTGGTCGGCTTGCCAAGTAAACAAAAACGAAAAGCCTGCTATGAGTAAAAACAGTGAAAATAAAATCATGGAAACTCCTAACGATTTTAAAAAACGTTCATCATATAAAAAAGAAAATAGCTTTAAAGTACCTTTGTTATTGGACTTTTTGCTTGGTTTTTCTTTAGGCTCTTCGGGTTCAGGAAAGTCAGATACATTTCCAAAAAGCACTTTATTTTCTTTGATAGTTTTTGCCATTTTATGTAAACGAAAATAATAGAATTAGGTGTGTATTTTTTTAGTGATTTCTAAACAAAATGTATGGGATTGTACAATAAAGTAAATATTTGTTTGGGGAAAATTTTGCTTAGTTAAAAACAACTTGTGGTGATTAAAACCTATAAGGTTTTAAATTAAGTTCG
>JBMOGB010000158.1:0-8827 GCA_049318585.1 Bacteroidia bacterium
CCGTTATATTTGATTTAATTAATCAAGAAAAAAGCCGCCAAGAACACGGCATAGAACTAATAGCTTCCGAAAACTTTACAAGTCCACAAGTAATGGAAGCCATGGGAAGTGTGCTTACCAATAAATATGCAGAAGGCTTACCCGGAAAGCGTTATTATGGCGGTTGCGAAGTGGTTGATGTGGTTGAAAATTTAGCCATCGATCGTTTAAAGCAAATGTTTGGTGCTACTTGGGCCAATGTTCAGCCACATTCAGGAGCGCAAGCAAATGCAGCAGTGATGTTGGGTTGCTTAAATCCTGGTGATAAAATTTTAGGTTTCGATCTTTCTCATGGTGGACATTTAACTCATGGTTCGCCTGTTAATTTTTCGGGTAAATTATATGTTCCATCATTTTACGGTGTAGAGCAAGAAACTGGTTTAATTGATTGGGATAAAGTAGAAGCAAAAGCGCATGCTGAAAAACCAAAAATGATTATTTGTGGTGCTTCGGCTTATAGCCGCGATTGGGATTATGCCCGTTTGCGTGCCATTGCTGATAGTGTTGGTGCAGTTTTATTGGCCGATATTTCACATCCAGCAGGACTAATAGTTGGAAAATTATTGAACGATCCAATTCAACATTGCCATATTGTTTCATCAACTACTCATAAAACTTTACGTGGCCCACGTGGTGGAATTATTATGATGGGTAACGATTTTGAAAATCCTTTTGGACAAAAAACGTTAAAAGGTGAATTGAAAATGATGAGCGCTGTGTTGGATGGTGCTGTTTTTCCTGGAACTCAAGGCGGACCGTTAGAGCATGTCATTGCAGCTAAAGCAGTAGCTTTTGGCGAATGTTTAAGCGATGATTACAAAACTTATATTAAGCAAGTAGCAGTTAATGCACAAGCCATGGCCAATGCATTTGTAAGCCGTGGATATAAAATTATTTCTGGTGGAACCGATAATCACTTAATGTTAATCGATTTGCGCAGCAAAAACTTAACAGGTAAATTAGCAGAAGCCGCTTTAGGAAAAGCCGATATTACCATTAACAAAAACATGGTTCCTTTCGATGATAAATCGCCATTTGTAACAAGTGGAATGCGTGTTGGAACAGCTGCCATTTCTACTCGTGGAATGGCTGAAGCCGATATGGAACAAATAGTAGATTACATAGACACTGCCTTAATGAACAACGAAAACGAAGCCATGCTTGGTGATATTAAAAAAAATATCAATGAGTGGATGGGTAAATATCCATTGTATAAGTAGTTTTAAAGTTCACTAGTTAATAAGTTGATTAGTTCAAATAAAAAAATCCCATTCAAGTAATATTGGAAGGGATTTTTTTGTATGGAAAACTTTATATTTTATTCAATGAAAATCAACAAATATTAGTTCTAATAAAAGCAACATTTAGTTATAAATATTTTGGCTGTTTGGTTATAATAAAATCTTTGATTTCTTTTCCTTTTAAAACAGAAATTTTTAGTTCGTTTTTCAGTTCTAGCCTATTTCTTAATTCACAAAATTCCGAATTGTTATATTTTCCAGTTTCAATATTATCAATTTTTAAAATTCTTTGTCCAATTTCAAAGCCTGATTTTTTAGTGAAGTCACTTTCCCAAATAAAACTAATAATTAACTCATTAGAGTCGTTTAAACCAAAACCAATATCAAAAACATTTGATATAATAGTATCATATTTTATTGGTGTAAAAATCATTTGTTTCTCTAAAAAATTGTACACAAAAACATTTCTTTTCATTAGTGCAGAACCTATAGTGGGCTTGCAATGGCAAATATTTGTTGGAATGTTTGATATAAAACCTGAATTAGCATAAATAGTGTCAATTTTTAAATTGTGAACTTCGGAACTTTTTGTTGAAAATGCAGTTAAAGCGTATTGTCCAAAACCTTTTTTTCTTTTTATTTGCCTATACTTTTTCGACTTTCTTAAAATATTATCGTTTAGTTCAAAATAATCCGAAAACCCTGAATCAATTAATGCATAAAAAGATATGTTATCGTAACTAAATTTTATTAGTGGAAGTTGTTCATTAGTAAATTCTATATTATATGATGAACTATTTTCTTCTTTTTTAAATGGTTGTTTTGAAAACGAAATCATTTGAGAAGTTGGGTCTAATTTCCAATTACATAATTTTATTAAATTTGTGCCTATAATTCCATCTATTTTTACACAACCAATATCAGACAACCTTTTAGTATTTCCTATTACACAAGCTATATTTTTAAATGAACTTTTCCCTATGTTGATATTTTTCAATACCACATTTGCCATTAGTTCTGTTCCATTATTATCATCAACTGGCACACTGTTTTCTTTAGAAGAATTTCCTGCAATTTCACTAGAAATAAAACATCCTGAGGCACCTGTATCAAATAAAAAAAGATATTCTTTACCATCAATAAAAACCTTTATAAATGGTACATTGTTTCGTTGGTAAATAATAGGAAAGGATTCAATCGAATCATTATCAATTGTTAATGAACCACTTTTAAATAACTCTTCAACAGATTTTTTAGTTACTTGAGCTTTTACAGATAAATTAAACAAAACCAAAACACTTGATAACAAATACAAAACATACTTCATAATTTCAATAAATTTTATTTGTCAAACACAAACAATCAAAAATAGTTTTATTTATTGGTTTTGATTAGAAATATAATCTAAAAAATTCCACTCAAATTTAAAATTTAACCACTCGAGTAGTTTTGCTTACCTGTTTTTTTGTAAATATTTAAACTTGAATATAAATTTAAAAATATGAAAACACCTTTCAGCAAATATTTATACATTGGTTTTATAATCATAGGATTATACCAAGCACTTTACACAAAAGATTATATGCAAGCAGCATCATCTATGGGAATTGGCTTAGCTTTTGACCCTTTTGATATTGAACAAAAATGGAACGAAAGGCCTACTTGGCAAAAAGCAGTTTTAATAGTTCACTTAGTCATAGTTGCAGCATTATTTGGCTTTGGAATTGGTTTAAACGACAAATAGTTGTTTGTTGAAATGTTGACTAGTTGACAAGTTAATAGGTTGATTAGTTAAAATAAAAAAATCCCTTTCAAGTAAAATTGGAAGGGATTTTTTGTTAAGGAAATTACCAACTTGAACGAATCAAAATGATGGATTCTTTATCCGATAATAATCCAACAGAATAATAAACAGAATTGCTACGGAATTCATATTGAGAAATAATGCTATCAAGTTTTATATTTCCTTTTGTTTTTTTAAATTCACCAAAATTTATTTTTTCAGCTATTTTGAATTGTCTCTTCAAGAGTTTTTGAGGCAAGTTATTATAAAAATCAAATCCTACCTTCACAATCATAATTGAGCCGTAATCTCCAAAAGCATCCTGAGAAGTTGATTCTTTATAATTAATTACCATTTCTTCCGAAATTTTTTCACCTGTAATTTCTTCAAAATTATTTATAAATGGCACTTCACAAGCTGAAAAACAAATAAGTACAAGTACAATCAAAAACTTGTTCCAACTATTTAATATTGAGCTTCTCACAATTATATTTTTCTTCACAAGTGCAATGATAATTAAAATGTTAATAGATTTAAGAATAGTGGTGACTGAAAGGTTGAAATAAATAAATTTCTTAAAGTTAGGCATGTTTTTTTGTTGCCAAAAGTTATTTTTGGATAAAATATTTAGAAACAATGAATAATAACAATTTAGAAATCTACAAACTTTCAGAAGAACAAAAACAAGCTATTTTAAATGGTCAAAATGAAATAAGAAATGGTTTGTTTATTGAAAACGAAGCCGCTAATAAAGAAATTGAAGAGTGGCTAAAAAAGTAAGAGAAATTCTCCCTTTTTAAATCCACCACAAATCATATATTTGAACGCTAATCAGCCAACTCTATGAACAAATATTTCCTTTTATTATTTTCTTTTTTGTGCTTTCAATCCTTTGCTCAAAATCAAGATGCTATTGTTATAAAAAAAATTACTGATGAAGTTTTATCTAATGGTAAAGCTTATTCCGATTTACACGATTTATGCAAACATATTGGCAATAGAATTAGCGGAAGTGAGCAAGCTGCTAAGGCCGTTCAGTTAATGTACAGCCGCATGAAAGCTTATGGTTTTGATAGTGTTTGGCTGCAACCAGTAATGGTTCCAAAATGGATTAGAGGAAGTAAAAAAACAGAAATAGGCAAAATATTAGGAGGATCAAAACCTTTTTCAGTAAATATTTTAGCATTGGGTGGTTCTGTTTCTACCAAAAAAGATGGAATTACTGCCAATGTAATTGAAGTAAAAACTTTTGAAGAATTGCGCAGTTTAGGCAAAGAAAAAGTAAAAGGTAAAATTGTGTTTTTTAACCGACCTATGGAACCTACTCATATAAATACTGGTGCTGCTTATGGCGGTGCAGTAAACCAACGTGGTAGAGGCGCAACCGAAGCGGCAAAGCTTGGTGCCATTGGCGTTGTGGTTCGTAGCATGACTTTAGCTCACGATGAGTTTGCACATACAGGTGCCATGTATTACAACGATTCTTTTCCAAAAATTCCTGCTTGCGCCATTAGCAGTAACCATGCCGATGTGTTGAGTAAATCGCTTAAAACAAACAACGAAACCAAGTTTTACTTTAACTTAAATTGTAATAATACCATCGACAGTGTATTGAGTTATAATGTAATTGGTCAGTTAAACGGAAGCACTAAAGCCAACGAAATTATATTAGTTGGTGGCCATTTAGATAGTTGGGATGTGGGCGAAGGCGCACACGATGATGGTGCAGGTTGTGTGCAAAGTATAGAAGTTTTGCGTTTATTTAAAACCCTAAATTTAAAACATGAAAGAACATTGCGAGCTGTTTTATTTATGAATGAAGAAAATGGTTTGCGTGGTGGAATAAAGTATGATGAATTGGCAGAACAAAACAACGAAAATCATTATGCGGCCATTGAAACCGATGCAGGTGGATTTGTACCTCGTGGTTTTGGAATCAGTGATTCTACTATTTATAAAAACATCAATGCTAAAGCGCATTTATTTAGAAATTACGGCTGGGATAAAATAGACTTAGGTGGCGGTGGCGCTGATATTGGTCCTCTAAAAAATAACTGTAAAGCATTGATTGGTTATGTTCCCGATTCACAACGATATTTTGATTATCACCATACCGAAAACGATATTTTCGAAAATGTGAACGAACGTGAGTTACATTTGGGTGCTGCCGCAATAACTAGTTTAGTTTGGTTGCTTTGCAATGAATAAAAGTGTTTTATTTGCAAACTGAATTGGAACAAGTTCAATGAATTATTTTACCAGTTTTATAAAATTGATTAATAAATAAAAAAGATGAGTGGAGAGAAAAAAGAATTAGTTTTTAAGAAAATAGGAATAGCAATAGCGTTTTCGCCAAGGTTAGAAGCTTTAATTGCTGAAGCATCAAAAATGCAAGTTGGTTTAAAATCGGAAATGGTATTTATACATATAGGTAAAAAAAACAATGCCGATGAACAAACTATCAATGAGTATTTAGCAAAATATGATTTACTAAATAGCTCAAAACTTATTTGGCAAGAAGGCGAAACTGTTGAAACTATTTTAAATATTTGTAATGAGGAGCAACTTGATTTGTTAGTAGCTGGGGCTTTAGAAAAAGAAAGTTTAATAAAATATTTTATGGGCAGTGTGGCTCGTAATTTAAGCCGAAAAGTAAAGTGCAGTATGTTAATGCTTACCGAGCCAAAAATTGAATCAAACCCTATCAATTATATTGTGGTAGAAGGTTCAAACAATCCTAAAACCGAAAACACCATTGCTGTAGCCATTGAAATTGCCAAAGCATTTAAAGTAAAAAATGTAGATGTAATTCAAGAAACAGATTTGAATAAAGCAGCTTTAATTAGAAGCGAAGAGTTTAAGGAAAACGAAATGGCTAAGCACAAAGAAAATTTGATGGAAGAGGAAGATAAACGATTGAATTATATTTTAAGTTGTAACGATTGTGGGAATTTGAAAATAAACATTGACAGAATTGAAGGAAAGCCCGGCTATGTAATTTCGAAATATGCACGCGAACATCACGCTGATTTGTTGATTTTAAATTCGCCCGATAGAAAACTGAATTTAATTGACCGTGTTTTTCCTACTGATATTGAATTTGCGTTAGCCGATTTGCCTTGTAATTTGTTATTGGTAAATGTACAGGAAGAGTAAGAAGAATGCGGAATGCGGTATGCGAAGTAAAATACAATTGGCAATTGGCAATTGGCAAAATGCAATTGACAATAAGCAAAATAACAATTAAGCAATTTAGCAAATAGAACAAAAGATGAATAGCCGTTCGCGGTTACTGAGCGAATACCGATAGCTATCGGTAGAAGTATAGCCAACGGAAATAAAAAAAAACAATTCAACAATAAACACCTTAACATCTTAACACCTTAACACCTTAACACCTTAACACCTTAACACCTTAACACCTTAACACTTCAACACCCATAAATGAAAATCCTTAACCATCAAGAAACAATAAGTTTAATATTAAGCTTAGGCGTATTGCTTATTGTGGCAAGGCTTGTTGGCGAGTTTTTTAGGAAATTCAAAATGCCTTTGGTGGTTGGCGAATTAATAGCCGGAATTTGTTTAGGTCCAAGTTTATTAGGTCATTATTTTCCAAAAGTAAGCGCTTTGGTTTTAAACCAACAAAGTAATTCAATGTACGCATTTAATGGAATTACGGCTATTTCGGTAATCATGTTATTGTTTGTAGCAGGCATGGAAGTCGATTTATCTATCATTCGTCAGCAAGGAAAAACAGCTTTAAAAACCAGTTTTTTAGGCTTAATTATTCCATTGGCATTTGGATTTTTAGCAGCTTATTATTTCTACCCTCTTTTTGGTGAATATTTTACAAGTAGTTCGAAATTAATATTATTCAGTTTGTTTTTTGGAACAGCAATGGCCGTTTCTGCTTTACCAATTATAGCACGAACACTCATGGATTTAGGATTATTTAGGTCAAAAGTGGGAATGATAATAATTGTTGCAGCCATGTTCGATGATATTGTTGGTTGGTTATTGTTTTCAGTAATTCTAGGAATGTTAAAAATTAGTTCTCACAGCCATGGGTTTATTTTTACACTTGGTTTAACCATTCTTTATTCGGTTGCCATGCTCACCGTAGGACGAATTATTATCAATAAATCATTGCCATGGGCACAAAAAAACTTTAGTTGGCCAGGAGGATTTTTAAGTCTTTCACTAGGCTTGGCATTTTTGGGTGCTGCTTTTACTGAGTTCATTGGTATTCACGCCATTTTTGGTGCTTTTATAGTTGGAATTGCTTTTGGCGATAGCGTACATTTAACCGAAAAAACACGCGAAATAGTGAACCAATTTGTAACCAATATTTTTGCACCTTTATTTTTTGTTTCTATTGGTTTTAAAGTCGATTTCTTTGCAAATTTCGATTTGCAAATTACTTTACTCGTTTTAGTTTTAGCTATAACTACTAAATTAATTGGGGCGGGTTTAGGTGCTTTTTGGGGCGGATTATCTAAACAAGAAAGTTTGGCTGTAGGATTTGGTATGAATGCCCGCGGAGCAATGGGAATTATTTTAGCAATATTGGCTTTACAAGCTGATTTAATTAACGAAAAACTGTTTGTAGCCATTGTTATTATGGCGGTTGTAACATCGGTAATGGCTGGTCCTGCGTTGCAATTTTTGGTAAAACGACAAATTGATAAAGACAAAGAAGACCTGGATAAAGAACAAGAAGATATGTTTGTTTAGCAGATTGGAAGATTGGCAGATTGAAAGATTGAAAGATTACCAAATTGAAAGATTTTTACAATCAATTTAAAAGCTAGTTTCCATTGCCAATTTCCCATTGCATATTGCAAATTGCCCATTGCTTATTGCAAATTGCCCATTGCTTATTGCCTATTGCAAGTAGCTTTTTTCAAAATGTATAAACTTTGTGGTTTAAATGTACCTAAGTTTTAAAACAAAACCTTATTTTCGCCCCCACTATAATTTAAAAATTAAGCAATGAAGCAATTGATAGATGCCATAAAAGTAACTTTGGCTAAAGAAGGATTTGAAGGCGAAAAACTAGTAAATCAGTTAAAAGAATTACGCAAACATTTTATTGATCACTTAAACCAACCAGGTTATGTACGCATGATTCGTTTGGCTTACGAAAACATTCAAGTAAACGGTAATTACACCTTTGAATATACTGAAGATGATGGGGTAGCAAATTTAGATTATTTGTTAGATTTATTAAGCGATTATAGCAATAAATACAACAAAGAAGAACTGATAGAATACCGCAAAATGATGGAAGGCGAAGAGTGGATTAGCCCCGACCAAGAGTGGGAAGGCGAAGACGATTACCTAAACGAAGAACAAGAAGAAGAAGGTCCAAAAGAGTAATTTTAAACTTTAAAAATAACGATTTTTTAAACCACATAGAAACATAGATTACATATATTTTTACTTTATTTTATATGTTTCTATGTGGTTCAATAATTTATTTAGCATAAGCTAATATTTTACAAGTAAAATAGTTAATAAACGGGGGGATTACTATTTTTTATCCAAAAAAATAAAGCATTGAATACACCTAAAGGAAAACTAATATCCATTGGAGGTGCCGAAGACAAAGGCACTGAACCCGAAAAAGGATATGCACACTCAAATAAAAGTTTAAACTTTTTCAGTTTATCTATTCTCAAACGTTTTGTAGAAGAAGTAGGTGGGCTTGATAAAAAAATTGAAGTAATTACCACAGCTTCATCTATTCCGCAAGAAGTTG
>JBMOGB010000159.1:0-8801 GCA_049318585.1 Bacteroidia bacterium
TCCAGCTAAAACTGGAGATGGAAAACAATTCTAGTATTTTTCATAAACTACTTTTTATTACAAGAGTAAAATGAAAAACAAAAAAATTATTATAGCCATTAGTGCCAGCATAGCCGCCTACAAAGCGGCTTTTTTGGTTAGATTACTAGTTAAAGCAGGTGCTGATGTTAAAGTAATAATTACACCTGCTGCCAAAGAATTTGTAACACCACTTACTTTAAGTACACTGAGTAAAAATCCTGTTTATTGCGATTTTGTTTTGAACCAAAATGGCGAATGGACCAACCATGTAGAATTAGGGCTTTGGGCCGATTTATTAGTAATTGCGCCAGCAAGTGCAAATACCATTGCTAAAATGGCTAATGGCATTTGCGATAATTTATTAATTGCCACTTATCTGTCGGCTAAATGCCCAGTTATGTTTGCTCCCGCAATGGATTTAGACATGTTTATTCATCCTTCTTCTGTTCAAAATAGAGCTAAACTCCAATCGTTTGGAAACATAATGATTGATGCCAATGAAGGTGAATTAGCCAGCGGATTAAATGGCAAAGGAAGAATGGCTGAGCCTGAAGAAATTCTGGAAGCCATTGAAAAACACTTTAAAACTTTTGAAGATTTATTGGGTAAAAAAGCAATGATTACTGCTGGTCCAACATACGAAAACATAGATCCTGTTCGTTTCATTGGAAATTATTCAAGTGGGAAAATGGGTTTTACTTTGGCCGAAGAATTAGCAAGCAGAGGCGCAATGATTACACTCATAGCTGGTCCTGTTGATTTGGTTCATCACCATAAAAATATTAACAGAATAAATGTTCGTTCTGCTGCGCAAATGTTTGATGCTGTTAATGAAAATTTTGCTGAAAATAATATTGCAATCATGTGTGCTGCAGTGGCCGATTATTCGCCAATTACGGTAGCAAACGAAAAAATAAAAAAGCAAAATGACGATGGTTTAATCATTGAATTGAAAAAAACCAAAGACATTTTAAAGCATATTGGTTCAATAAAAACTAAGAAACAAATTGTAGTTGGATTTGCACTAGAAACCAATAACGAAGAAGCAAATGCTTTGAAAAAATTAAATGAAAAAAATGCTGATTTTATTGTTTTAAATTCATTACAAACTCCTGGTGCAGGATTTAGACATGACACCAATCAAGTTACTATTTTAAAGAATAGTGGCGAGAAAATAGCCTTTAATTTAAAATCGAAACACGATGTTGCAATCGATATCGTGAATGAAATAGTTAAAATAACAAATACCATTGATGCGTAAAATATTTTTTGTTTTAGGATTACTAACCAGTCTTTTAGTTCAAGCTCAGCCTGACTTTAATATTCAAGTAAGGGTAACAGATAATCAAATTGAAATTACCGATAGAACTATTTTTAGGCGAATGGAAAATGATATAAAAACATTTATTTCTATTCAAAAATGGAGTCTGGAAAAAGTATTGCCATCAGAGCTTTTTGATTTAACAATTGAAATAATTCCTTCGGCTTACAACCAAACCACTGGTGAGGTTACTGCAGTAGCAATGATACAATGTAGAAGACCAGTTTTTGGTACCAATTACAATTCTATTTTATTGAATTTCAGAGATGAAAATTTTAATTTTACTTACCTCGATCAACAACGTTTTGATTATACTGATGGACAATATGGAACCGAAATTACAGGACTTTTAGCGTTTTACTGTAATTATGCTTTGGGCTTAGATTACGATAGTTTTGGGCAAGAAGCAGGAACTCCTTATTTTAATAAAGCTGCCCAAATATTATCGCTTGCACAAGGTAAAAGTGGTGGAGCTGGTTGGACTGCTTTTGGCCGTAATTTAAGAACCAGGTATAACTTGGTTGATAATATTTTGAACGAACGTTTTAAGCCTATTAGGTTAGCCTATTATATTTACCATAGAAAAGGTATGGACGTTTTTCAAAAGAAACCTTTAGAAGCACGTAAGCAAATATTTAAAGCCATTGAAGAAGTTAGAAAAGTATATTCAATGGCGCCTAATACTGTAATGTTATTAATGTTTTTTGATTCAAAACGCGATGAAATTATCAATATTTATAAAGGTGCTACAGCAATAGAAAAGCCAAAAATTGTTGAAATTTTATCGGAAATAGACATTACCAATGCCACCAAATACGAAGCCATAACTCAAGCTAAATAATAGCGATATCAATTTTTAATTACTGCTTTTGGCATATGTAGTATCAAGTTATAAAAGTAACTTTTTAAAGCTTTTATTTGTATTGAATTTGTGATTAATTCCAATGCTATGCTAAGAAGTTATTGCAATATTTTAAATATAATATTTGTTTTAAGTCTTGTTTTTCGTTTTATAAATAGGTTATAAAACGAATCAAACAATTGATTGAAATTTTTGTAAAAAGACCATTTTTTATTAAGTCAAATACGAAACAATGATATTTACTTTGTGCATAACTTGTGTTTTGTAACTTGAGCTGCACGGCTATTTTTGAACCTTTACCAAAAGTATGAAATTTATAGTAAATAGTAGCACGCTTTTAAAGCACTTATCAATGATTGATGGAGTAATTGTAGCAAAACCAATTATACCAATATTGAATAATTTTTTATTTGATATAAAAGATGGTAATCTAACCATTTCATCAACCGATTTAGAAACGACCATGACTACCAGTATAAAGGTAGATGCAAGTGAAGAGATTTCTGTAGCGGTTCCTTCCAAAACTACTATTGAATTATTGAAGCAATTGCCTGATCAACCATTGGCATTTTCTATAAATTTAGAAAAAGGTTCAATGGAAATAAAATACGGAACTGGAAAATTTAAATTAACAGTTCAAAACGGTGATGAATTTCCGAAAAATCCTGAAGTAGATAGCGACCAATCATTTACTATACCAAGTAGAGTTTTGCAAAAAGCAATTACCAAAACGGTATTTGCAAGTAGCAATGATGAATTACGTTTGAACTTAACAGGCGTGTATGTTCAGTTGTTTGAAAAAAGCATCACGTTTGTAGCTACCGATGCTAACCGATTGGTTCGCTATACAAGAACCGATGTGAAGCCAGGCGTAGAAGAAAGTTTTATTATGCCTAAAAAAGCATTGAATTTACTAAAAAATTCATTGCCTTCTGATTTGAGTGAAGTAAAAGTAAATTTTAATAAATCGAATGCATTTTTCTCTTTTAGCGATTTTAGTTTAATATGTCGTTTAATAGATGAAAAATATCCTGATTATAAAGCTGTAATTCCTGTTGAAAATACCAATGTTTTAACTATTGATAAAGGCGAATTCCAATCAGCAGTTAAACGTATTTCTATTACTTCAAATAAAACTACCTATCAGATTCGTTTGAAATTTGTTGGAAGTGAATTAACTATTAGCTCTGAAGATATTGATTATGAAAATGAAGGAGTAGAAAAAATAGCAGCAAACTTTGAAGGAGAAGACTTAGAAATAGGATTTAATTCAAAATATTTAGGAGAAGTTTTAGGAGCAATTGACTCTTCTAATATGACCTTAGAAATGAGCCAACCAAACAGAGCAGGAGTTATTATTCCTACCGAAACTGAAGATGGCGAAGACATTTTGATGTTGGTAATGCCAATGATGTTGAACAATTACTAATAAGTTTACATAATTTAAAACCATTTCTACAAGCTCAATGTTAGCGGTCGTTGAGCTTGTAGAAACTAATATCAATTATTTGAAAAATGTTAAGCAAACAATATTGAATAATATAATAATACAAAATTCCAAAAAGCTTCCATACAAAAATTTGGAAGCTTTTTTTGTTTAAAAATTGATAATTTATTTGACAAAATACAAATGAAAACAAATGAAAATATATCCACTTTTGAGGAACATTTGGATAAATGTTATGGACAAATTGGTTCCTTTAAAAGAATAGAATTTGAAATAAAAGCAAAAGCTTTTGCAATTGGTGAAATAATCAAAGAAGAAAGAAAATTATGTTCCATGACTCAAGAACAACTTGCAGAAAAAACAGGAACAAAAAAGAGTTTTATTTCTAGAATTGAAAATGGTAAAAGCTATATTCAACTTTCAACGCTTTATAAACTTTTAGAGTTAGTACTTGGTAAAAAAATATCCTTTGTAATTGAATAATACAAACCAATGAAAAAACAAATTTTCCTTTATATCATATTGGTGTTAGGCTTAAACGTATTTGCTCAACAAACTAAAACCATTTCATTAGCAAAAATAGTGGCAGGGCCAATGTTAGGTTATTCTGAACATAAAGAATGTATGGTTTGGATACAAACAAGTTGTACTAAATCAGTAACTTTAAAATATTTGGAATTAAACGGATTAACTGAAGGCGAGATGGTAATTACTAACAAAAATGAAAACCTATGTTTGCCTTGGATTTCAAAATTTGTCATTTCTGATTTAAAACCGAATACAACTTATACTTACGAAATTTTATTAGACAAAAAAGCTATTTCACTTCCTTACGAATTACGTTTTAAAACCAAAAAAGTGTGGGCTGAATGGAGTAAAGAAGATGCTTTTGATTTAAATTTTTTATTGGGTTCGTGTAATTATATAAACGATAGTTTGTACGATAGGCCAGGAAAACCATATGGACAAGTAAGCGATATATTTAGTAAAATGGCAGAACAAAGAGCTGACTTTATGCTTTGGCTTGGCGACAATACTTACACGCGCGAAGCCGATTTTAGTAGCGCTAGCGGAATTAGGTACCGATATTTACACACACGTAGCGATGCCAGTTTGCAAAAGTTTTTAAGCCGTCAAAACAATTATGCCATTTGGGATGATCATGATTTTGGTGAAAATGATGCCAACAAAAACTTTGAGCTTAAAGACATTAGTAAAGAGTGTTTTGTAAACTATTGGGGAAATAAAACTTATGGAGAAAATGGTAAAGGAATTTACTACAGTTTTAGGCAAAGTGATGCGGAGTTTTTTATGCTTGACGACAGAACTTTTAGAGATGAAAGTGAGTTAATTGAAGAAAAATTTACTACTAAAACTCAACTGGGTGAAGTGCAATTAAATTGGTTGAAAAATAAACTAAAACATAGTAGCAGCACTTTTAAATTTATTGCAGTTGGTGGACAATTTTTAAATACCGAAACCAACAAAGAATCGTTCAATTTATACAAACATGAACGTGCCGAAATAATTAAATTTATTGCAGAGCAAAAAATAAGTGGCGTGGTATTTTTAACTGGCGATAGACATCATACTGAATTGTTAAAATACGAACCAAACAGTCAAACAGATTATATAAATTCTTATCCTTTATTCGACTTAACAAGCTCGGCTTTAACTGCTGGTGCTAGTAGTATTTTAAAGACCAAAGAAGTGGATAATCCTTACCGAGTTCCCAATACATTGGTGGCCGAAAACAATTATTGTGGAATAAAATTAATGGGTGCCCGTGGCAATAGACAACTGCAAATTACCTGTTACGATAAAGGTGGAATTGTAAAATGGACACATACCATTAATGAAAGTTTATTGAAAGCCAAATAGTACATGCAAACTTATACAAAAAGCCAATTGGCCCTTCGAAACGGACAGGATAAAGACGAAATTTGGGTGGCGTACAAAGGGAAAATATATGACGTAACCAAAAGCCGATTATGGCGAAAAGGAATGCATTATGAGCATTGGGCTGGACAAGATTTAACTTCAGAAATTATAGATGCACCACATTTAGATACCGTATTTGATAAATTTGAGTGCATTGGAATTCTGATAATTAAGTAGTAAAGCGTATTCTAATTAAAGATTCAACTTTGTATTTTTTCATTCAGAATCCAAAACACACTTCCACAGCGCTCATTTACCTAAATGTTAAAAAACTTTCTTGCCGCTATTTACCAAATTGGAGGAAGCTTTTACCAATAACTTTTTACGTTTATAAATAAATCCTTCAATGTTTATTACGCTAATTCCTTTGCGAACTACTTTGGCTTCTACTGTTATTTCATCGCCAGCCAATGCAAATGATAAAAAGTCTAAAGTTAGGTTTACTGTTGAATAAAAAACTTCGTTTCCTAAACTGTAAACCGTCATTCCCATTACATCATCCATTAAAGTTGCAGCCATTCCACCATGTAAAGTCTTGGCCGGATTTAACCAAGTATCCAACACTTTAAAAGTAATTTTCAAATGACCTTCTTCTGCAAAAATTAAGGTTCCATCTATCCAACGGCTAACCGCTCCAAGGCCTTCATCGTTGGTACTTCTACCAATACAATTCTGTAAATTTTCTAGGTTTTTGTTCATTTAAAACTAGTAGAATTTATCGTATAATTCATTTAAAATTCCATCTTTTAAACCTGCATTTGGCGCATGAATAATTTCAATATTACACCAGTTTAAAATTCGTAAATATATATCGGCCGAAACATCAATTATATCTGCTCTATCAGGATTTAGTTTTAAATTATCCATGCGTTCCACCAAACTCATTTTACTTACTTTTCGGTGAAAATCTTTTAGTTGTTCACGGGTAAAATTTTCGGCATTATCAGGATTTAGCATGAACGAAATTTTATTAATAGTTCCGCTTGTTACCACAGCTTCTAAATTAGGAATGTCTTCGGTTTTATGCTTTACCCAACTTTCTATTGTTTGCCAAGTTTTTTCGTTTACCGCACCATCTACCATGCGTACAGTACCAATGTTAAAGCTTGCAGAATTAATTGTTTTGCCATTCATAACCACTGCTAATTCGGTACTTCCACCACCCACATCAATGGTTAAATAATTGGTATTTGGCTTAAAATAATCTTTGATGGAACGTAAGATTATTTCACTTTCTCTTACACCAGTAATGATGTTTATTTTTAAGCCACATTTATCATAAATTTTTTCTGCAATTTTTTTTCCATTATCAGCTTCACGCATGGCGCTTGTGGCGCAAGCCATGTAATGATCTACTTCAAAAGCATCAAGCATTAGCTTAAACGAATGCATTGCTTTTTTAAATATTTTCTTTTTCTCTTTACTAATTCGTTGAAATTTAAATGCATCATCGCCTAAGCGAATGGGCACACGAACAAACTCTAATTTTTTGAATAATTCAGTGTCGTTCGGATTTTCATTTACCCTTACTATCAGTAATCTTACAGCGTTTGAGCCAATATCTATTGCAGCTAATTTCATTTTTCATTTTTTATTGCCACAGATTCACAGATTTTTATTGTTGAAATTATTCATTTAATCAGTGAAAATATGGCTGTTTTTTTTGCCACAGATTCACAGATTTTCACAATTAAAACTTTTCATTTAATCAGTGAATCTTTGGCTTTTTTGTGTTTTTTTTGCCACAGATTCACAGATTTTCACAATTAAAATTGTTTATTTAATCAGTGAATCTGTGGCTTTTTTGTTTTTTTTTATGCCACAGATTCACAGATTTTACAACTAAACTTGTTCATTTAATCAGTGAATCTTTGGCTTTTTTTATATTTTATTCTCCAGTAAAAACTGGTTTTCTTTTTTCAATAAATGCAGTTACACCTTCTTTATTGTCTTTGCTTCGTCCAGCTATTTCTTGGCAATAAGCTTCGTATTCTAGCATGGTATCTAAGTCGCTGTTAAACGATTTATTCAACATTTTTTTCATTAAACCAATGGCTTTTGTTGGAGCATTGGCATAATAATCGGTTAGTTTTTTTACTTCTTCATCTAAGTCTTCAGCTTTGCAAACTCGGTTTACCATTCCCCAATCAAAAGCTTGTTGCGCAGTAACTTTACTGCCCATGGTACTTAATTCAAAAGCCCTAGCCGAGCCTACCAAACGAGGCAAGAAATAAGAAGAACCTGAGTCTAACACCAAACCAACATTGATAAATACTTCAATTAAAATGGCATATTCACTGGCCACAATCATATCGCTGGCTAAAGCCAATGAACAACCTGCGCCTGCTGCTACACCATTTAACCTGCAAATTACAGGAATTGGTAAATTACGAATGGCTTTTATCATTGGGTTATAACGTTTGTCAATGCTCTCGCGCAAGCTTCTGTTTTCTGCTCCCGCAATCGATTTTAAATCTTGACCACTACAAAAAGCTTTACCAGCTCCGGTTAAAACCAACACACGAATGGTTTTATCTTTCGCACATTTTTTTAAAGCATCAATTACATCAAAACTTTGTTGTTCGTTAAATGCATTGAAAACATCTGGTCTGTTGAGTGTTAGCGTTGCCACTCCATTATTTACATCAAATAAAATTGTTTCGTAACTCATGGTTCAATGCTAATAAATTTTTGGTTTAAATTTGAAATATTTTTTTGGAAAATTTATGAAAGATTTGAACTAATAAAATAGCGTTTTTAAAAACAAAATTATCCAAGTATAATTGCTTCAAATTATTCAATTTCCTGAAAACAATTTTCACATATTTTTTTTTGTCGTTGTTTATAACAATAAGAGCGCAAAACTTAATTCCTAATCCTGGATTTGAGGAACGATTAATTGATGGAACTCCTAAATATTGGACCCAACCCAAAGGAGATTATTACCACTACGAACACATGTTGGTTGATACCAATGGAAATGAAATTTCGAATTATATTCATGGCCTTTGTACTATTTTACCTTTACCAAGCGAGTATTTATGTGTAAAATTAAAGCAGCCCGTGGTAGCTGGTAAACAATATTTTTTTAAAGTTAAAACTTATGTAAAAGATGAAACTTGGAATAGAATTGAAAAATTAGGATTTTTTGAAGTGGCCGTTTTACCCAATTTTGAGCAAGTATCTCCAATTAGAACTAGAATAAAAGC
>JBMOGB010000160.1:0-8773 GCA_049318585.1 Bacteroidia bacterium
GCGTAAGTTTTGTAAATATAGGTGCATAAAAGAGTTTCAAAGGTAAATTTATTATAGATTATAAATACATTTTGTGTAATTTAGTTTTTATTTTGCACGTTTCGGCTCTCTTTTACTACCAAAGCTGAACGGTTACTGAGCGAAGACGAACGGTTACTGAGCGGAGTCGAAGTGTCGTTTCGGCTTCGCTCAACGACCAAGTTTCGGCTTCGCTCAACGACCAAGTTTCGGCTTCGCTCAACAACCAAGTTTCGGCTTAGGTTAACGACCAAGTTTCGGCTTCGCTCAACGACCACGATTGACCGTTTATAAACATACAATCTCATTAAATTGTAAAATTAGTCATGTAATAAAATATTTTATTTGGAAAAACTTAATATTTTCTTATTATTGAAAACTAATTATCGAAATCAAAACAATAAAATTATGAAAAAAATCTTACTATTTAGCGCATTAGTTTGTAGCTTAAATGTATTTAGCCAAGGCTATTGGAACTACCAAACAAAAGGTGTAACTGATGCTTACAACCAATTTCAAGCAACTGCATCTACTTCAATTATTTTTGATAAAGGAACAAACGATGTTTTATCAGGAGCTAACTCAATTCCATTTCCGTTTTCGTTTAACGGAAGTACTTACTCTACTTACAAAGTTTGTGACAATGGTTATTTAACATTTGATTTAACAGAAACTACAGCTAAAAATACTCCTGTTTCATTACCAAGTGCAACAGCACCTAAAAATGCAATTTTTGCATTGTGGAGCGATATGGAATGTATTGGAAACACTCAATATACAGGTGAACGTTCTCAAGTTTTTAATTACTCTTATGGTAGTTCTCCAAACCGTGTTCATGTTGTACAATGGTATGGTATGGCAAAAAAAGGAGTAACTCCTGACGGTAGCAATATTATATTTATGGCAATCAAGTTATATGAAGCTGGTGGATTTGATATAGTTTATGGTGGAAAAGCCGGTTCTATTTCTGGTACTGCCGGTTTTCAAAATGCTGATGGTACTTTAGGTTCAATGATTGGTGGAAATAGTTCATTTGCTTATCCAATAGCTTCATCTGCTTTAACTATTTTAGCAAATGCTGACATGATAGTTTACAAATTTGTAGCTGGTATTCAACCTAGTTATGATGGCGCTTTATCAAAATTAACAATTCCTGTTTATGTAGGAAAAGGTACAAATGTAAACTTAACAGCTACCTTAACTAATTATGGTAAAAACGATTTGTCTTCTATAAAAGTTCATTACTCAATTGATGGTGGCGCAAAAGTTTCAAGTACAATTGGAACTTTAGCAACTACTAATTCAGGTGGTTCAGAAATTATTACTTTTCCAACTCCTTTAAATTTTGCAACTTCTGGTGTAAAATCTATTAAAGCATGGATTGATAATCCTAATAATCGTGTTGATGAAAATACATTAAATGACACTGCAAATGTTTCAACTGAAGTATTTAATAAAGTAATACCTCGTAAAGTATTACATGAAATTTTCACATCTGCTACTTGCCCTCCTTGTGTTCCAGGAAATGTTAATTTAGCAAAAGTTGTAGCTCCAAATACTGATAAATGGAATGTTATTAAATACCAAGCAAATTTCCCTGGAACTGGTGATCCATATTATACATCTGAAGTTGGAACTAGATTTTCATATTATGCTGCAACTTTTGCACCTTGGTTAACTGTTGACGGTTCGTACAATCAAAACTCTAATAGCTATACACAAGCAATATTTGATAGTTACGCTGCTAAACCTTCGTTAATTGACATTGCTGCAACACAAACTATAGTTGGTAAAACTATAACAGTTTCAGGAACTGTTACACCAGTTCAAGCTTTTACAAATTCTAATTTAAAATTGAGAATTGCAGTTTTAGAAAGAAGAACAGAGAATAACGTTGCATCAAATGGTGAAACAGAATTCTTTAACGTTATGAAAAAAATGTTGCCAAATGCAGCAGGAACTACAATTAGTTTTGCAGCAGGTACAGCAGTTCCATTCACTCAAAGCTTTACTTTCCCTGGTAATTACCGTTTACCTTCTGATGGACAATCAGCAAGTATTATAAACTTAGCAACTGAAAATTCAGTGGAGAATTTTTGGAATTTAAATGCTGTAGTTTTTGTTGAAGATGATACTAAAAAAGAAGTTTGGCAATCACAATCTTCTGCTACTGTTTTTGCTTTAAATGTTAAACAAGTTAACTCAACTCCTCAGTTTAATATTTATCCAAATCCTGCTCAAAACAATTTCAGTATTGAATTCAAATCGAATACAGAAGGTTCAATTAGAATTTTTGATATTAGTGGAAAAGAAGTATTTACTTCAATTATTAATTCATTGAATCAAACTATTGATTGTTCAAACTTAAACAATGGTTTATACATAGTTCAAATTGAAGCAAACGGAACTTTAACTAGCCAAAAATTGAATATTTCAAAATAGTATATTTTATAAGTTATTTTATTTCAAAAACCTGCTCAATTTGGGTAGGTTTTTTTTTATTATTTAATTATGAATTTTTCTTTATAATCTGTGAAATCTGTGGCTATATTTGCTTTGAAGAATATATAAAATTAAAGTACTAAAGCATTCATGAATAAACTCAAAACAACATTTTTTATATCACTTATTTTCCCCTTATTGCTGCAAGCACAAGTAAAATTAAGTTTGCTAGAGGCCGTGCAAATGGCTAAAGATAAAAGCTTACAAGCAAGTATCAATTTGAATTTATTTTATGCTGCACAGGTTAACTACAAATCGGCTTCAGCAAACAGATTACCTTTAATAAACGGTTATGTAAATGCTCCTGGATTAGACAGAAGTTTAGGTCAGGTAATTCAACAAGATGGAACTATAAAGTTCATTGAAAGAACACAAGCGCTTTCATATGGAAGTATCAATTTGCAACAAAATTTAATGGCCACAGGTGGTGTTATTTCCATTTCTTCGGCTTTAACACGTTTTGATTTATTATCGCTAACTAATACTACCAATTGGCTTGCTTCACCTTTAATTGTTTCTATCAATCAACCAATTTTGCGTTTCAATGAATTGAAATTTCAATGGCAATTAGCCAAATTAAGATACAAACAAAATTCAAGAATATTTGCTGAAAGATCGGAGGATTTATCTATTCAAATTACCCAAACTTATTTTGATGCAGTAAATGCCGAGGCTGAACTGAAACTAGCTGAGTTTAACTTGAACGTAAACGATACCTTATTGCGAATGGCAACCGGACGTTATAATTTAGGGAAAATAGGGGAGGATGATTTGTTACAAACTGAATTAAGGTTAATGAATGCACAAAATAGTTTGGATCAAGCTACTTTAAATTATTCGTCAAACATGAATCAATTGCGAATAATTTTAGGTTTACCAAAAAATACTCAATTAGAATTAAGTCCTGAAACCAACTTGCCATTTTTTGAACCCGATATAGAAAAAGCTTTAAGCAATGCCATAAAAAGCAGAAGCGATTTTATTCAAATAAACATAGAACAAAAGCAGATAGAAGGCAATTTAAGAAGAGCAAAATTAAATCAATTACCCAATGCTGAACTGAATGCAACTTATGGTTTAAGCCAAACTGCTAATAATTTAGAAGGAAGTTACAAAAACCCAGCTGAGCAACAATTGGTAACTTTTGGTTTGAATTTACCATTGATGAATTGGGGCAGATTTAGGAATGATTACAAGGAAGCCAAGTACCAATTTAAGGCCAAAGATGCGCAATTACAGTTACTTTATTTGAATTTGGAGCAAGATGTAATTTATTTGGTAATGCAATATAAACAGCTGAAACAGCGTGTAAGCATAAGTGCTAAAGCCGATACCATAGCTCAAAAAAGATATGGTGTGGCTAAAAACAGGTTCTTTATTGGTAAAATAGATAATACCAATTTAAACATAGCTCAAACAGAAAAAGACATGGCACGAAATGAATATTACAGAACTTTAAAAGAATATTGGTTAAGTTATTACAGACTTCGCAGAACCACATTGTTTGACTTTGAAAAGCAAGAAAGTTTATTTATAGAACAGAAATAAATTAATAGCAATGGCATTAACAAACATGTCTTTTAGTAACTATAGATTGGTTACAATATTTCCTTCCAAATTGTGGTTGCTACTGCACAAACTTTATTTGTTTCTTTAACTTTTATAGTATGAATAAAGGAGTTTGGTTCATTACCATTTTCGGTAAATGAAATTACGGTATCACCTAATTGTGCTTCGGCAATAAAACGACCTTCAATGGAATGTAAAAAATAATGATCTACAATTTCATTCGGTATTGATTCCATTGTCCATTGTAAATAACGAATATTATTTACGTGCTTGTTCATATCGGTATCAAAGCGGTGAACATGAAACTCTTTTGTATAAATTGCTTCGTTAATTGGAAAAGTTTTTTTATCAATATTATTTACTAAACATTGAACTTCACAAAAAGACCAATTTTGAATAAAGGCATCAAAAATTTTAATTGGACGTCTTTTTTCTATATCAAAAAACAGCCATAAACCTTTTGCTCTGCCAATAATATTTTGTTGTTCATCGTATATCAAATTTTCCCTAAAACCTTTAATAGTTGAATAACTAGATAGCCAAGTTCTAATGGTAATTTTTTCTTTGTATTTTGGATATCTATCCATAACTAAAACACCTGAAAGCAGCACCCAACCTACGTTTTGAGATAATAAGTGATAAAGACTTTGATTGATTGAATTGCAATGATCGGCAGCAGTTTCTTCTAATAATGTTAAAATAGTTGTAGGAGAAGCCACACCCATTTTATTCATTTCAAAATACCTTAACTCAAATTGCTTTTCAAAATAATTTTCCATTTAGGTTGTCCAATTTTTACTAACTTACCAATCCAAATTGATTAAAATGATGCCAAGTATGTTTGGTAAAAAACTGTGTCCATTCTTCGGTATTTAGTAAACCAAATATAGGATGAGTTTTGTCTATTATGGCATTTTCATTGATTGCATTTGCCACTAATAAATGTCTTTTTTCAAATTCATTGATTGCTATTTCTAAGTCATCTAACTTACATTCAAACGATAAACTTTTGGTAAATTCATTGGTAATTCCTCGTTTAAATCCTCCTTCCGACCATAAAAAAGCACGCTTCACTTTTTCTATTTTATCTTCTGGAGTTAATACATTTATTTTATTATTCGATAAAACATAATCGTAAATTAAACTTACATGTTCTATCATTTGTTGGGCGTTCATGCTGCCAAACATAGGTTGTGTTTCTGGTTTTAATTCATTGCGAAGTGCAATAAAATCAATGTTTGGAAATTGAGTAAAGTTCATATTTAGGTTTAATTTTTATAGTACAAATAAAAGGTTTTTTTATTTGTACTATACTATGCAAAAACTTGCACAGTACTAAAAACTTATTTTATATGCTATGAAAAAATTTACCATGTTCTAAAGTATTTCGTTTAGTGCTAGGTAAAAATTTACCATGTTCTATAGTATTTCGTTTAGTGCTATGCAAAAATTTACCATGTTCTAAAGTATTTCGTTTAGTGCTATGCAAAAACTTGCACAGTACTAAAAACGCTTATTTATCTTTATTTTTTAAATAATTATAAGTTTCAAGCTGACTTCTTTTTTTGTTTATACAATCGCTTAACTGATATTCGTTTTCACCATGTTCATTAATTCTTCTGGCTTTACATTCATCGTTTAATTGTAAATTGATAATGGTTTTAATGGTATTTTTTATTTCAGGATTATAAATTGGAAATGCACATTCTATTCTATTAGTAAGGTTTCTACTCATCCAATCGGCACTGGCCAAATATATTTGCTCATCGCCATTATTACAAAAAATATAAACCCTAGCATGTTCCAAAAACTTATCTATTATACTAATAACTTCTATGTTATCACTTAAACCCTTAACACCAGGAACCAATGAACATACACCTCTAACTATTAATTGAATTTTTACGCCAACCCTACTCGCATCGTATAATTTTTTTATTACATCATTGTCAACCAAACTATTCATTTTGGCAATAATATAAGCTGATTTTCCAGCTTTTTTATTCAATGTTTCGGTTTCTATCATTTCTAAAAACCTACGTTTCATGTTATCGGGCGCTATTAGTAAGTGCTTATAAACTCCACGTTTTATGTTTAAAAACAATTGATCACTAATCATTTCTAACTCGTTAGTAATGCGTTCATCTTTAGTAAAAATTGCAAAATCGCTATATATTTTACTTGTCATTCCGTTGTAATTTCCGGTTGATAAATGAGCGTATTTAACTGTTTGATTATTCTCTTTTCGGTAAATTAAACAAAATTTGGTATGTACTTTTTGCCCTGGTTTTCCAAAGTGAACATGTGCTCCTGCTTCTTGTAATTGATTAGTCCAAAATATATTTGACTCCTCGTCAAACCTAGCTTGTAGTTCCATTAGTACAATAACAATTTTACCGTTTTTTATAGCATTTATAAGTGCATTTACCACATTACTGTGTTTGGCTACTCGGTATAAAGTTATTTTTATAGAATGAACATTTGGATCAATAGCCGCTTCGCGTAATAATCTTATTAAATAATCGAACGACTGGTAAGGATGGTGAACTAAAACATCGTGTTTAGCAAAAACATCAAATAAATTTTTAGCACTATCTAATTCTTTTATTCCTAATACTGGATAAGATTCATAATAATCTTCTTCACTTCCAACCTTTGGAAAATCCATAAAATCTTTAAAATTATGGTATTTACCACCAGCCACCATGTTTACATTTTTTAGCTCTAATTTTTTGGCAAATAAATCAAGCATTTGCTTAGGCATAGCTGCATCATATACAAACCTAGTAGGCAAACCCCGTGAACGCTGTTTTATACTTTTTTGAATTTTATCGAGCAATGATTCAGTATAATCTCTATCATCTGTATCAATAGTAAACTCTGCATCACGGGTTATTTTTATAATATATGATTCGTAAGTATCGTAATCAAATTGTTGGAAAATTCTGCTTAAATTTAACTTTATAATATCTTCTAAGCATATAATAAAATTGCCGTTTTCATTAGTTGGTAATTGATAAAAGCGGTTTAAAGCACCAACAGGAACTTCAATAATAGCATGTTTTGGTGTTAGTATGTTTTTACTATCTACAAGCCTTACTGCTAAGTAAATCGATCGGTCTCTTAAGTGAGGTGTATGTCTTAAATTATCAATTATAATTGGAAACAATAAGTTAATAATTTTACTTTTAAAATAATTTTTTACATACAGTTTTTGGTCATCATCAATTTGAGAATCATTTACTAAAAATATTTTTTTTGCCGCTAAGCTTGGCAAAATACTATTCTGATAATTTTTGTTAAACCTATCTTGTAATGTTTGAACTTTTAGTTGAATGGCTTCTAATATTTCATCTGGGCTATTTTGTACATCACTAATTGCCTTTTTTCCATTTACTCTTTGTACTCTTCGTAACTGTGCTACTCTTACTTTAAAAAATTCGTCTAGATTAGAAGAAAAAATGGCTAAAAACTTTATTCTTTCCATTAATGGAGTAGAAGGATTTTCAGCTTCCTGTAACACCCTTTCATTAAAATAAAGCCAACTTATTTCTCTGTCTTTAAATAGGTAGCCTTTATTAGATTTGATCATTCTTTAAATTGATTGTTAAATAAATATTTTCAAATTAACAACAAAAAAAGTTTGGATTTGTATTATCATTTTAACAACAAAATGCACAAAACCGAAAATATTCGATTTTATTGGAATTGTTTTTCGAATCAAATTATACCAAACCAATTTATGTTTTTATACCATTTGTAAAAATTTTACAAATTCCCTGTTCTGCCGCCATCAACAGGAACATTAATTCCAGTAATGTATGCAGCAAATTCACTTGCCAAAAAAGCAACAGCATAAGCTATTTCATTAGGTTGGGCAAACCTCCCCATTGGAATTTCACTCATCATTTCATTACTTACTTCATCAGTCGAGAATTGTTGTTTTTGCGCTTTATTGTCAATAATTTGTTTCAATCTATCGGTTGCGGTAGCACCAGGCAACACATTATTTACCGTAATTTTATAAGGTGCTAATTCGTTGGCCAAAGTTTTACTATAATTGCCCATTGCACCTCTAATGGTATTACTCACACCAAGGCCACGCAACGGAATTTTTACACTAGTAGAAATAATATTTATAATGCGGCCGTAGCCGGCTTGTTTCATTCCTGAATATACACTTTGTACCAAATGGTGGCTGCTAATAATATGCGAGTTAAATGCTGTTAAAAACTCTTCTTCCTTAGCGTCAATGGCTAAGCCAGCTGCTGGTCCGCCACTGTTATTTACTAAAATATGGTATATATAATGTGCTTGTGCTTTTTGTTCAATGGCTTCTTTTACCTGAGCAGGCACTGCAAAATCGGCAACTAAAAAATCATGCGTTTGCCCCATACTGGTATCCAAATCGCGAACTATGCTTTTTAATAATTCTCCATTTCTGGCCATCAAAGTAACATTTGCGCCACATTTAGCTAATTGCAAAGCAATGGCATATCCTATCCCTTTGGTGCTACCACATACCAAAGCATTTTTATCCTTTAAATTTATATTCATTTTTTATCCTTTTTAGTTGCCCGTTGGCTAAAGCCGAAAGGCTATTCATCTTTTGATTATTGCCTATTGTTAATCGTCTATCGTCTATCGTCTATCGTCTATCGTCTATCGTCTATTGTCTATCGTC
>JBMOGB010000161.1:0-8670 GCA_049318585.1 Bacteroidia bacterium
TAGTATTTGCAATTTTATTAAGCGCCAAAGATAATCAAAAGCATAGCTTATTTAGACAAGATCAATAAAACTCATTTAAAAACTACTCTAAATTTTGAAATTTATAAAAAGAGAGATTGCTTCGTGCCTCGCAATGACTCATAAAAACAACCAATCAACATTATCAACCTATAAAACCTACTTCACCACATAAATCTGGTTCATATTTCTTCCAAATCCATCATAATCTAAGCCATATCCAACCACAAATTTGTTGTCAATTTCAAAACCAACATAATCAATCTCCATATTTTCTTTAAAGGCTTCTGGTTTAAAAAGTAACGTCATAATTTTAACACTTGCTGGCTTGTGTTGCCAAACCATTTCCAATATTTTTTTTACCGTAGTGCCAGTATCTACTATGTCTTCAATGATTATTACATGCCTGTTGGCTATGTTACTATTGATGCCAATTAAAGTTTTTACATCACCAGAACTTTCCGTTCCTTCATAGCTTGCCAATTTTATAAACGAAATTTCACAAGGTGCCAAAAACGATTTCATTAAGTCGGAAGTGAACATAAATGAACCGTTTAATACCGAAAGAAAAACTGGATTTTTACCATGATAATCAACTGTAAGTCTATTGGCTAACTCCACCACACGAGCTTGAATGGAATGATGGCTAATAAATGGCTCAAAATGTAAATCCTTCACTTGTACTGTCATAATTTATAAAAAGCTTGAAATAAAATATTTGCAATAATAATAGACTGTATTCTTATTTAAAAGCTGTTTGTTTATAGTAAATAATGTTATTTTTGGCCAAATATGAATGTATTAACCATTGTTTCTTATCCCTTTTTACCTGCTACTACAGGTGGCGAAATATGTACTTTAGGGCTGCACAATGAGTTAGCTAAAACCAACCAAGTTACAGTTTATACAGTTGAACCTTACTCAACAAATTTTACTCCACCCAATTTTGAATTAATTACCAATTTACCTTTTAAGGCAAGTAGGTATATTAATATTTTTGTGTTTTTTAAAATACTGAAATTAATCAAAACCAAACAAATTGATCTTGTTTTTTTTGAGCAAACTTGGTATGGTTGGTTATTGATGTTGTTGAAAACATTTACCAATAAAAAAATAGCTATTCGTGCACATAATATTGAACATTTAAGGTTTAAAAGCATTGGGAAATCGTGGTGGAAACTGCTTTGTTTTTATGAAAAAAAAACTTATAAATCAGCACATCAGGTGTTTTTTTTAACAGAAGAAGATAGGCAAAAAGCCATTGAAGTTTTTAAGTTGAAAGCAGAAAAAACACAAGTAATTCCTTATGGAGTTGATATAAAAACATTGCCAATAAAAAACGAAAATGCAGAAGCTGAAATAAAATTAAGACATCAAATAAACGAAAAAGACAATATCATTTTATTTTATGGAACCATGGGTTATAAACCCAATAACGATGCGGTTTTATATTTAATCAATAAATTACAACCAGCATTGCAAAAGCATCCAAATTTTTTTTATAAAATATTGGTTTGTGGTAAAAATTTACCATTTACCATTGAACAAAAAATAAAAGCAAATCCAAGTATTATTTATTGCGGATTTGTAGCGGATTTAAACGAATATATTGATGCAGCAAAAGTGGTGTTAAACCCAATATTAAGTGGGGGAGGAGTAAAAACAAAAGCCATTGATGCACTTGCCAGAAATGCTAATTTAGTTTCTACCGAAACAGGTGCAATTGGAATAGACAAAGCTGTTTGTGGCAATAAATTATATGTGGTAAACGACAATGATGTGGATGGTTTTGCTACTGCAATTATTAAATATTGCGAAGCAAAAACAACAAATATTCCAAAACAATTTTACGAAACTTATAACTGGAGTAAAATTATTGAACGATTGGAGTTGTAGTCATGAAAAATTGTTTAATCAAAAAATCCCTTAAATTTTAATAATTTGCGACACTTTGCAAATGAATCCAACCCTAGAATTACCCATATTTACTGAGTTACAACAGTGTGCTGATAAACTGGGCTTAGAAGCCTATGTTATTGGCGGTTATGTGCGAGATTTGGTACTAAAACGTGAGTCAAAAGACATAGACATTGTAGTAGTTGGCGATGCATTGCCACTGGCAAAAGCATTTGCATTGTTACATAAGCAAAGCGATTTTGCTTATTTCAAAAACTTTGGAACTGCCATGGTTAAAACCCCAGATTGGGAAGTGGAATTTGTGGGTTCTCGCAAAGAAAGTTACCAATCAAATAGCAGAAAACCAACAGTAAGTGAAGGCACTTTAATTGATGACCAAAACCGAAGAGATTTCACCATCAACGCATTGGCAATTAGTATAAACAAAGAAACTTTTGGACAATTTATTGATCCTTTTGGAGGATTAATTGACATAGAAAATAAAGTTATCAGAACTCCTTTAGCGCCAGCTATTACTTTCAGTGACGATCCTTTGCGCATGTTACGAGCCATTCGTTTTGCATCACAATTAGGGTTTACTATTTTACCCGAAACTTTTGAAGCCATTCAACGAAATTCGGAACGTATAAAAATTATATCGTTTGAAAGAATAAGTGAAGAGTTGAATAAAATTTTGCTATCACCAAAACCTTCAGTTGGTTTAAAATTATTGTTCGAAAGTGGTTTGTTACAGCTTGTATTTAAAGAGCTATACAACATGCATGGAGTAGAAACCAAAAATGGTAAATCACATAAAGATAATTTTTACCACACCATTCATGTAGTTGATAATATTTGTGAGGAAACCAATAATCTTTGGTTGCGTTGGGCTGCGTTGTTACACGACATTGGCAAGCCTGCCACCAAACGATTTATAGAAGCTGAGGGTGGCTGGAAATTCCATGGACATGAAGATAAAGGAAGCCGAATGGTTCCAAGTATTTTTAATAATTTAAAGTTACCTCAAAACGAAAAAATGCGTTATGTGCAAAAGTTAGTTGCTTTGCATCACAGGCCAAAAGCTTTGGCCGAAGATGGAGTAACAGATTCTGCCATCAGGCGTTTAATTGTAGATGCAGGCGATGATTTAGAAGATTTATTTACCCTTTGTCGCGCTGATATGACCACACGTTTTGCTGAAAAAATAGCTTTGTATAAAGGTAATTTAAACAAGGTTCAGCAGTTTGTAAAAGAGGTAGAAGAACGTGATGAATTGCGCAATTGGCAGCCACCAATAACTGGCGAAATGATTATGGAAACATTTCAATTAAAACCTTGCAAAGAAGTTGGAATCATAAAAAACCATATCCGTGAAGCTATATTAGATGGCAAAATAAAAAACGATTACACTGAAGCATTTGAGTTTATGAAAACTGTTGCTTTGGAATTAGGAATTAACCGATAGACTATAAACTATCGTCCATCGACTATGGTCTATGTTCTATAAACCATCAACTATTTCATTATTTTCCACTGTAAAAAAAGCAGTAGGTGCTGCTTGTCTTTGGGTTATATAATCTTTGTAAATTGGGCTAAAAGCAGTTCTATGTTCCATAACTTCGTTATATGTTCCAGTTAATCCAATGAGCATTTCACATGCTTCACGAACAGCAAAATTTCCACTTTCATGAGCAGTAATATAGTCGGCTAAAATATTATCGATAACATATTTTTTAAACAAAGGATTTGCTTTTCTATTGATCAAAATTCGAATGCCGCAAACCTTTGCTATACTTAAGTCTAGCACATCGTCAAACATGTAACAAACTTCATTTTTTTCTATGTTATTTTGTTTGCAAAAATGTTCTAAAGCAATAATTTTATCGGCCACTTTATAATAAGAAGCTGAAAAATGTTCACGGTTACAAAAGTGAAAAGCCATTTCATTTTTTTCGCCCGAAATAATGGCGCATGCGGGTAATTTATTGTGATGTAAAAAGTAATTGAAACGAAGCAAATTAGTTCCCATGCTATCGGCTTCGTTAAAAGTAGAACTTTTGTTTTCGTTTTTTGCTGCATTATTAAACACACCGTCCCAATCAAATACAAAGGCTTTTATACCTTTTAGTTTTAAACTTATTTGTTCAGTGTTGGTTAAAAAAAGGCCACCAATTTCAGTAAAAACCGATTCAATATAATTGTTCATATTTTGAAAATATTTTATAAAATAAAAATGCAATATTATATTTAAAATGCGAACATAAAAGGCATAAAATTTATACTTAAGATAACATTGTTTGTCGCATTTGAAATCATTATTCACAGTAAAAAAACTAAATGTCTATTTTGATAAGTTTTGCTATATCCTTTATTGGTAAAGGATTTGAATTTATTTTTATAGTATTTCAATTCAAAATACAGTTTATCCACTTTTAGTAGCTTACTACACATTTTTAAGAGTAAATCTGTAATATATATTCGTAGGAATGATACTGATTAATAAATACGAAACAGCAATTAGCATTGATGAGGCATTTGTACAATACCAACATCAATATGAAGAGTTGAAAAAGATATTTGACTTTATTGATTTGCCCGAAGCAATAATAGAAACTGAACAAATGAACAGTTCTATTTTGCGTAATTATTATGCCAATGCAATTGACCATAACTTATTGGAGGTTAAAACAGTAAAATATATTGTAAGCAGAAATATTCGTCCTACTGGTGCTGCAGAAGCAGCAGTTTTTCAATACTATAAAGCCGAAAAATATTTATTTGATAACTTAAATGAGCCTTTATCTATTTCATTAGTTTACCATTTACATAAAATATTAGTTACTGATTTATTATCACAATCATCAGATTCAAATTTATTTGATAATAAAACTTTTTTACAACCAGAAAGATTACATCCAGAATCAGAATTAGAGCTTGAAAGTTTATTTGAATTTTTAAATAATGATACTGAATTTCATCCAATTATTCAAAGTTGGATGTTACATTTTAAAATACTTTCATTACCAATGTTTACTAAAGCTAAAAATAAATTTGCTTCATTATTGCAAAGTTTTTGGCTTCGAAAACACAATATGGATTTAAATGGTTTGTTAAGTTTAGAACACGAATTGTACATAAAGAAAAATGAGTATTTAGCTTATTTTCCAGAAAAAAACAAATCGGAATTTCCTGTTCAAGAACAACATTTAAACGAACAATTAGCTTTTGGATTGTCATTACATGCCAATCAATTATCGCGTATGTATTTGTTGTTGCAATCTTATTTTCGCAAGCAAATAGATTATGAAAAACTGAATCCTCGTCAAAAAAATATCATGAATTTTGTGTTCCAAAGTGGCTACAAATTGAAGGAAATTGATGATTCAATTTTGAATAAACGTCAAAAATTAATCATGTATATTATTCAACATAGAGGCTTTGTAAGTACCAAAGAATTGGTGAGTGAATTTGATTGTAACAGGAAAACAATACAACGTGATTTTGTTCATTTGTTGGAACTAAATTTGGTAAAAATTATTGGACTAGGAAGCGCTTTAAAGTATTCGTTAAACCTTGATAATCATAAGCAGGACCCAATAAATCAATACCAATCGGAATACTTGAAAAACAGTGATGAACAAGTGATTTTTGAAGTAGAATAAGCTATATAAAAACATAAAAAAAAGGAACTTTAATTAAAAAGTTCCTTTTTTATTACAACTCATCTTCGTTGTAAAAATAATCTTCTTTAGTAGGGTAATCAGGCCAAATTTCTTCAATACCTTCAAAAGGCTCTCCGTCATCTTCTATTTCTTGTAAATTTTCAATTACTTCAAGTGGCGCACCACTTCTAATTCCATAATCAATTAATTCATCTTTTGTTGCTGGCCAAGGCGCATCGTCTAAATATGAAGCAAGTTCTAGTGTCCAATACATATTATTTTAGGTTTATAAATTTTATGCGAAAATAAATTTAATTAGCACTTTAGCAACTAAAAATATTTACTATTTTATTTATTTTTTATTTTAAACAATTTCCTACCTTTACATGCTGGATATCAAAATATAACAAATAAATAAAAATTGATTATGAAACGTAAATTATTACTTGCCATTTTGGCTTTAGGAACTACAACTTTAGTTTTATCATCGTGTAAAAAATGTAAAGACATCGATTTTGATACTGAAAGTACAATTGATAACAATAATTCAGAATCAAGTTTTGAACAAGTATTTAAACAAGTAGATGAAGCTTATAGTGGTTCTTCGTTAGGTAAAAATGGTACAACTGTAATATTTGATACGCTTTCAAATCCTAAAAAATTTACCATAGATTATGGCACAAATACTATTTGTAACGATATGGAAAAACGCAGTGGTAAAATAATTGTTACATATACCGGAAACTACAAACAAGCAGGAACTGTAATTAGTATATCCTTTGATAATTTTATACAAAATGGCAAAAAAATAAATAATTCTTCAACTAAAACTATTTCCAATAATGGTAGAAATTTAAACGGTTATTTGAATTGGACTATTCAAATTAATGCTTCAATTAAATTAGAAAGTGGACAAAATATTTCGTGGACTTCTACTAGAAATAGGGTTTGGGTTGCTGGTGAAAATACACCAAAAGAATTGAACGATGATAAATACGAAATTACTGGAAATGCTACTGGAATTAACCGTAGAGGGTTAAATTATACTAGCAATATTACTTCATGTCTTTTAGTAGATATGAACTGTAATTTACGCAGAATAACAAAAGGAATTATAGTATTAACTCCTGAAGGAAAAAATGCTAGAACTATAGATTTTGGTAATGGCGAATGTGATAACGATGCTACTTGTAATGTAAATGGAAAAATATTTAAAATTGGAAAGTTTTAAATATTTTTTGTTATGAAAAAAATTTCCAAAAAAGAAGTTTTAGCATGTTTATTAGTTTATTCTAATACTTTATGATTTTGAAGATCTTTCACATACATTTTCCAGCTTTTTGGCGACATTTCTTTTGATATAAGTGAATTAAATCCAAAAGTACAAATACTTGAAACAATGCATATTGGTATTAGCACTATTGCTGCTCCTTGGGCAAAAGAATCTTCGTTTTTAAGTCCATCAATTGTTAAAAAAGCTGAAACAAAAGCAATAGATCCAGAACCGGCAACCAATAATGAATTGACCCCATCCCAATTACTTAAAAATCTTATTGATTTAATATTGGAAAATTTACTATAATAACTTTGATTTTTGTCTTTTATATCATCAAAATGCAAAGTGTCGCCAGTTATTTTTGTTAATATTAATCGTTTATTTTTACCACTTGCTGTTACACAAATAACTGTTCGAGGAAGCGTATATATTTCTTGTTTTTTTGTTACATAATTTAAAAACATAACACTTTGTTGGGCATTGCAAAGCAACAAACTAAAAATAAATATTATTATAAAAAGTAGTTTTAACATGAAACGAATTTATAATATTAAAAGAAAAATGGTTTACGAAATGACTTATTGTGCTGTTATTTAAAATGCCATTTTTGTTCAGTGTCAAATGTTTTATTTGCCTCTCTGTAAAAGTGATAAGTGAGTGCAAGTGGTAAGGCGAAAAATAAGGCAGCTTCATAAATTCTTTCTTTCACAGAAATAACAACAATTGGAATACAAAAAAGCGCAATGGCAGTTCCTCCTACATAGTATAAACCTGCTACTCGTGATGTATAGTAAAGTGTTGTTATTTTTCTTACATCAACAGTTGCAGTATCTTTCTTTTTTTTGATGGTTAAATAAGGAAATTCATAACGAATGGCTTTGGCATTAATGGTCACAATTCCGCTATCAGTTTTGTATTCAAATTCAATTTTTTTAGGTAAGGAAAATTGATAGGTTTTGGTAGTTCCATTTTTTTGTAACACTACATCTTGCGCAAAAATACTTTGGCCTAAAGCAACAAACAGAAATACAATGAGCAATTTATAAAACATGTAATTTCCAGTTTTGAATGATGTAGGATTTTGGAAGTTTTTTGCCTATGGCATTTACCACTACAAAGTTTAAAGTAGTAAATGGAATAATAAAAATAGATAATGCAGGTTCACTTTTATAAGCTACTAATGTTACAAATGAAAAAAATACAGATGATGCCCAAAAGCCACCATAAAAAAAATACGATAATTCTTCGTTTTTCTTATGAAATTTTATTTTCCCAACCGATTTTATTAAGCAATCATAATTGGCTACTTGATTATAAAACTTTTCAAAATAGAAACTATCTCCTTGTACTTTTTCAAGCACCAAAACCCTTTTTACACCATGCCCAAAAGTACAGGTAACTGATATGGGCAATGTGTAAACAATCCCTTCTATTTGTTGCTGATTTCCTTTTTCAAGAAACATGATTTTTTGCTGTGCATTGCAAAGCAAAAAAGCGAACAGAAATAAATTTATAAATAACAACTTTAACATGAAACGAATATAGCAGAAATAACTAAAAAAGCCACGGGTTAACTAAATAACCAATGGCTTTTTATATTCGAAATACAAATAACTAAATTCGAAAAGATAATTGTTGGCATTTCGACAAGCTCAATGACCAAGTGGAATTGTCCATGGTCTATCGTCCATCAACTATCGTCTATCGTCCATCAACTATCGTCTATCGTCCATCAACTATCGTCTATAAACTATCTATAAAGTACTTCTTTTACAGTATCAATAATTTGTTTTACACTAGGTAAAAATGCTTCCACAA
>JBMOGB010000162.1:0-8623 GCA_049318585.1 Bacteroidia bacterium
GGACGATAGACCATAGTTGATTATGAATTGTTAATAGCCAAATAATAATGAATTTAAAGTACAAATGGCTTGCAACTAAAATTTAGTTGCAATTTTAAATAAAACAATATACTTTTGTATGAGTAAAGTTGAAAAGTTAATTGAACAACTAAAATCAAAACCAAAGGATTTTACTTGGGACGAAGCTGTAAAAGTATTGAATTATTATGGTTACAAACAATTAGCACAAGGTAAAACTGGTGGATCGAGAAGAAAGTTTGTGAACGATAATAAAGACGTAATTAGTTTACATGAACCTCATCCTCAAAAAGTTTTGAAAGGTTATCAACTTGACATCATAATTGAACATTTAAAGTTATAAACCATGAAAAACTATTTAGAATATAAAAATTACATTGGAACTGTAGAATTTAGTGCAGATGATAAAGTGTTTTGGGGTAAAATTCATGGAATAAATGATTTAGTAACTTTTGAAGGAGCTTCTGTAATTGAATTAGAAGCAGCTTTTAAAGATTCGGTAGATGATTATTTAGAAACTTGTATTTCTTTAAATAAAATACCTGATAAAGTTTTTAAAGGTTCATTCAATGTTAGACTTCCTGGAAATTTACACAGAAATGCTGCACTTTTAGCTACTCGAAAAGGTTTAAATATAAACGAAATTGTAAAAATTGCTTTGTCTTATGTTGTAGAACATGAAGAGATCTTAAACAATAATAATTTAATTCTACAAGAATAAATTATCAAAAAAACAGTAATAATTTTATAGGAAAAGGTTAGCGTAAGCTGACCTTTTTTTGTATGCAATTTTTTATGTATTACCTATAAAAACGATTTTTTCATTCTTCCAAACACTTCATCTTATTCATAAACTTTAATATTAATTCATTGCAAAGACAATCAATGGTTGAATATTTCCTTTGTCACCTTCTCTAATGGCTTTGATATATTCTTTTCTGGTTTGGTCAGGTTTAACCATATTGGATTGATTCCAAGGAAAAGGATTTAACTCAAATATTGACTCCATAATAACATCGGCCATTATCCTTGAATGTCTACCGTTTCCATTAGGAAAACAATGTATATTTACTAGCCTGTGTTTAAATCTAATTGCTATTTCTTCTGGTGAAAAAGTTTTATTTTCAATCCAATATTTTGTGTCTTCTAATAGTGCCCTTAATTCTGTTCCAATTAGTATCCATTTTACACCAATATTCTTTTCCGATTTTCTGAATTGGCCAGCCCAAGTCCAAACATCAGCTAACATTTTTTTATGAAGTTTTATAATGAATGTTTCACTTAAAATCTGGTCTTTTTTAAACTTGGTTTTTAAAACCCAAGCAATTGCCTTTTCAATATTTAATTGTTCATGTTCATCTAATTCTCCATGTGTTGTTATGGTTTTTATGCGTAAGCCTTCTTTTTCTTCTTCACTCAAAGGAGTTTGGCCTTCTTCATAAGTTAGTTCTAGTCCCATAACGATTTACTTAATTCTTGTTTTAAATCATAAGTCAAATCGATAATCGCTTTATTGATTTGTTCTTCACTATTTCCTTGGTTTTCAAGTTTCATATTTTGGTTTGTTCTCAAAACAATTTTTTTTGCTAATTCTTCTGCTTTTATTTGAATTAATTTGTCGATTGATCCTTGAATTGGAACAAAACCATACACAAAATGCATATTTAAAACATGTCCTATTTCTTTCATGGCAGTTAATGAAATAGTGCCCTTTGATTCACTATCTTCCATTTTTTTTGCACCTTGTCTTGTAACATTTAGTTTGTTTCCCAACTGCTCTAGTGTCATATTTATGCTTGTTCTAATGGTGTTAATCCAACCTTTATCAGGCACAATTATTTTTTCAGTTCCTATAAATGATTGAATTTTTTTGTCTAATTGCTCAACCTTTAAATTTCTTTTATTTCTCATAATCTTTATTATCAATTACAATTCAAATGTAAATAGAACTATTTACATTTACAAATATTTGTAAATAATATTATTTACAAATTATTAATTAAGTAATCTTATTAGTTGACATTTATATTTAAAAATATTCAAATTGAGAAAATACATGTTTTGAACTTAAATAATAAATAAGTAATGATAAAACTAAAATTTGAAATTGTTTTAAATCAATCAAAATTGCATAACTTCTTCATATTTACCCTTCTTTATTTGGTCAATTATCTTACCACCGTGTTCAATTGAATTGCATGTTATGATAATTTTATTGGGGGAATTTTTGATATCATTAATTACAGCAAGATTTCCTGCCATCATTACTTGAATTTTCATTGTTCCAATTATTTTTGGTCTTACAAATCGCATTTTTTAAATAAATAGTTTTATTTCAAATTTACAATGCAAATAAAAGAATAACATTCAAATCCTTTTGGAATAAGTTTGGTTTCAAAGAGTTGTTCTTTTGCCTAAATGTTAAATTTCCTTTTCCGAATATCAAGTGATTAATATTCAAGATAACTCTTTCTTTGTCAAAGTAATGATAAGTAGTAAAAACACACTTACCACTATAAGTAACACTAATTACCCAATGATTTTCTTTGTCTTTAGCAATCCAATTGAGTCTATAATGTTTTCTTGAAATGCAGCTAGGAGTCCGTTTTTTGAAGGATTAACAACCTCTTTTTTACGATTTTCACCAATGAATTTATAAAACTCTTTAGGGATTTTGCATTTTTGCAAAAAGAAATATTGTTAAAATTAATACATGCATAATATTTTTAGGCGAAATTACCAATTATTGGCAATTTGCTAAACGCTCTTTATTTTTTCAGAAAACCAACTCATAAAAAAATCCGAAGCTTAGTAAACTTCGGATTTTTTTTATTACATTTTGTATTTTTTCTTGATTTGGAAAAAGTAACTTCTACTTATTTCAAAAGGTTTTTCTATGTCTTTTAAATATAATCGTCCAGTATCATTTGTCCATTTTTCAATTTTTTGAACATTTAATAAATTTACAATGGTAGAACGGTGAATTTGAATAAAAATATCTTCTGGTAATTTACTATCCCAGTTTTTTATAGAATTATAGGTAATACTTAATTTACCGTCATCCATGTTTACTTTGGTATAATTGCCATAAGCTTCAATAAAATTGATGTCTTTTATTTTTATAAAATTCATTTTATTATCAAAGTTCAATAAAATTATTTGATCAGATTGGAAAGTTTCTTCATTATCTGAATTTCCATCATTATTTTCTTCAGTTGGCTTTGTAATTTTATCAATAGCAGCACTAATACGTTTGGAGCTAATTGGTTTAATTATATAATCTACTGCGTTTAGTTCAAATGCTTTAACTGCAAAGTTTTCATGCGATGTTATAAAAATAATTTTAGGTGTACAATTTAACTCACCTATTAAATCTATAGATGTTAGGCCATTTAAGTCAATATCTAAAAGTACTAAATCGGGCTGTAAACTATTAATTGCATCTCGGGCTTCATCAAATGTAGAAGCTTCTCCTACCACTTCAATATGAGGGAATTGTGATAAAACTTTTTTTAAAGTAATGCGCATTACCTCAACGTCATCAACTAAAACTGTTCTAATATTTTTCATTTTTTAAATATAAATAACATGAGTTTTTATATGTTTTTATTACCCATTCTTTAATTGTGGCAATAATAATTAATTTTTATCAAATTTGCAGATATATATTTAAAAAAAAGTTTGTTTTAAAACCAGGTGCTTTAACAAATAGCTTTAGATAAAAGCTGATATTTATTAGACAAATAATTTGCTTTTGTCATAAAATATAGAAAATCAGCTCCTTGCAGGAAACGAAATTTATATTGGAAACTATTTACATAAAAATAGTTTCCGATATGGTAAAAGTTTATCACATTTGCAGCCAGAATAAAACAGATAATTGGAACCAAAACAAAAAATATTAGCAGAAGCAGAAGCCCTTTTTATGAAATATGGCTTCAAGAGTATTACTATGGACGACATAGCAAGAGAACTCGGTATTTCTAAAAAAACATTGTATCAGTATTTTGAAGATAAAAACGATTTAGTAAATCAAGCAATAGAAAATCATATTCATTGCGACAAGCAAAATTGTTGTAAAATTTTAGATGAAAATTTTGACCCAATTGAGTTTTTATTTGAAATGAGTAAATCAATAACCGATAACCATAGAAAAGTAAATGTTGCAGTATTATTTGATTTGAAAAAATATTTTAAACCAGCTTGGGATAAAATGGAAAATTTTAAATCGGTATTTATAAATGAACAGATGCTAGCAAACATAATTAAAGGTAAAGAACTAGGTTTATACAGAGATGATATAAATACCGAATTAGCTGCAAAACTTTATGTTCATAGTGTGGAATTTATGATGAGACCAGAGCTTTATCAAGAAATTTCGACCGATTTTTACTACATACATCAAGAAATAATTAAATACCATTTGAGGGCAATTTGCACAGAAAAAGGATTGAAAAAACTAAATAAAATTATTGAAAACCAACATCAAAACACTAAATAAAAATTATATGATTACTAGAATTACCACAATAATTGTGGCTACATTTTTCAGCTTAAATATGCTTATTGCACAGCAAAATGTTGAAGTAAAAAAAATATCATTGAATGAAGCAATTTCATTTGCAAAGCAAAATAATGCTACTTTAAAAAATGCCAAATTAGATGAAACTTTATCGAAGAAATCGGTAAATGAATTATTAGCAAATGGATTACCACAGGCAAATGCAGAATTATCATACAATCATAATATTGATATTCCAGTAACACCATTTCCTGATTTTATTACTCCAGCAATTATTGGTGCAAACAAGGCTTATTTTAATTTAGATCCAACTAGACCATATATTCCGGGTTCGCCAATTCCTGTAGCATTTGGACAAAAAAACTCAGCTACTGCAAGTTTTACAGTTGGTCAACTTTTATTTGATGGAACTTTCTTTTTAGGTGTGAAAGCAGCAAAAGAATATGTAAAATTATCAACTTTGACTTTACGAAAATCAGAAATTGATGTAGAAACCGACATTACTAAAGCATATTATTTTGTACTAATTAACGAAGAACGTATGACACAAGTAAACAAAAGTATTGGCCTTTTGGAAAAAAGCTTGAGCGATATGCGTGAGATTTACAAAGCAGGTTTAGGAGAGAAAATTGATTTAGACAAATTAGAGTTAAGTTATTCAAATGCAATTATTCAGCGTGAACAGTTAAAAGATGGTATTAGCATTTCATACCAAATTTTAAAAATGAACATGGGCGCAAAAATGTCTGACAGCATTCAGTTAACAGAAAAATTGAATGATTTATCAACTCAACTTTCGGCTGATTATGATTTAACTGGTGGAGAATATAATAAGCGAATAGAATACCAAATGGCTGAGCAAGGTTTGCGATTAAATAAATTAGACAGAAAACGCTATTTAACTGGTTACATGCCTACTATTACTGCATTTGCTTCACTAGGAAGAAATACTTTTGCTACTAATTTTAGTGATTTAGGAACTAATTGGTATCCTTCAACAATTGTAGGTGGTAAATTAAGTTTACCCATTTTTGATGGTTTTAGAAAACATGCTCAAACTCAAAAAGCAAGTATAAATATTGAAAAAACAGAAAACACTAAAAAGTATTTGGAAACAGCCATTGAGTTAGAAAGATATAATGCAAAAACTACTTATTTAAGAACAAAAAATCAAGTAGTAGTTCAAAAGAAAAACATAGAATTAGCTGAACAAATATACAGCAGAGCTCAATTAAAATTGAAAGAAGGAGTTGGTTCAAGCACAGAATTATTGCTTGCTGAAACCGATTTAAAAAATGCTCAAACTAGCTATTTAAGTACAATGTATGACTTAATGGTGGCACAATTAAATGTAAAAAAATCAATAGGATACTAAACAAAAAATACAAAAACAATATATGAACAACGGAAAAATTATTATTGCAGTTTTATCAATTATAACCATCATTTTAACATCGTGTGGTGATAAAACAGTGGAAGCAAAAATGGCTTCACTTGAAAAACTAAAGACCGAACAAGCCACTTTAACCACAAAAATTAAAGCACTGGAAGACGAAATAAAAGCGAGCGGTGCAAAAATTGAATCGCGTGAAAAAATAGTAAATGTAGCAGTAAGCAATGTTGAAACTTCAAAATACAACCATTACATTGCTGTTCAAGGCAGAGTAGATGGGGATGAAAATGCAACTATTAGTGCTAAAGTACCAGGATTGGTTTTAAATGTTTTGGTTAAACCAGGTTCGGTAGTAAAAGCAGGACAAGTATTAGCTGAATTTGATGGTAATGCTATAAGAAAACAAATTCAACCTATGGAAACTAATTTAGCTTTTTTAACAGATTTATATAACAAACAAAAAGCACTTTGGGAAAAACAAGTTGGTTCCGAAATTCAATTCAAACAAGCTAAAACAAACAAAGAAGCTTTGGAACAAAATATTGCTGCCATACGCGAACAGCTAAATATGTATAAAATTACAGCAACAGTTAACGGAACTATTGATGTAGTAAATTTAAAAATTGGCCAAATGGCTTCGCCTGGAATGCCTTATTTTACTATTGTAAACTTTAACAAGCTAAAAATTAAAGCTGATGTTGCCGAATCGTTTGCTAACAAAATTAAAGAAGGAAATATAGCGCAAGTGGAGTTTCCAGACATTGAAAAAACAATTACTTCAAAAATTTCTTATAGCGGAAAAGGTATAAATGCATTAAACAGAACTTTTGGTGTAGAAGTAGCATTGCCAAACGACAACAGCTATTTGCCAAATATGATTGCAGTGTTAAAAATTATTGATTATTCAAAAGAAAATGCCATTGTAATTCCTGTAAATTGTGTTCAAAATAGCCAAGAAGGAACAAGTGTATTTATAGCTGTTAGTGAAAATGGAAAAACAATTGCTAAAAAACGTTTGGTAAAAGTTGGTTCTACTTATAACGATCAAGCTGAAATATTAAGCGGTTTAGAAAAAGGCGAAAAATTAATTACTGTTGGTTATGGCGACTTAAACGATGGTGAACTTATTAAATTCTAGAAAATAAAGGCAATAAAAGTTATTTCGGAAATAGTGAAGCAATCTTATAAATTAAGAGATTGCCACGCTTCGCTCGCAATGACGAAAAATTAATAATTAAAAGCAAAAATATGCTAGATAAAATAAAAGAATTTAAACCCTCGAGTTGGGCTATAAATAACAAAACAAGTATTTACATAATGACCATTATTATTACGCTTGCGGGTATAATGAGTTATAATGGATTGCCTAAAGAGCAGTTTCCAGAAGTGGTTTTCCCACAAATTATTATTAGTACTGTTCAAGCAGGAACATCTCCAAAGGACATGGAGAATATTGTGACTAAACACATTGAAAAGAGTGTAAAATCTATTTCTGGTGTAAAAAAAGTAACAAGTAGTTCATTACAAAATGTGAGTTTAGTAACTGTAGAATTTAATACCGATGTACAAATTCCTATTGCAAAGCAACGTGTAAAAGACCAAGTGGATAAAATAAGAAAAGAACTTCCACAGGTGCTTACAAGCGAGCCTTCGGTTGTAGAAATAGATGTATCGCAAATGCCTATCATGTTTGTGCATTTATCGGGCGATTATCCTTTAGATAAACTAAAAGCTTATGCCGAAGATTTACAAGACAGAATTGAAAGTTTAAAAGAAATTACCCGTGCCGATATAGTTGGAGCATTAGACAGAGAGGTTCAAGTAAACCTTGACATGTATAAAATGCAAATAGCCGATGTAGCCATGTATGACGTAATGCAAGCCATTGGAAATGAAAACGTAACCATTAGTGGCGGTTCGGTTAAAATGGATGGTTTGTTACGTGAAATAAATGTAGTAGGACAATATGCTGATGCAAAAAAAATAGGTGATTTGGCCATTCGTTCAGCAAGTGGAGCAATTGTTTATTTACGCGATATTGCTGAAGTAAAAGATGGTTTTAAGGAGCAAGAAAGTTTTGCTCGTTTAGAACATAAAAACGTAATTACTTTAAATATTGTAAAAAAGAGTGGTCAAAACCTGATTGATGCAAGCGATAAAATAAGAAAGATAAACGAGGAAATGAAAAAAGCTCATTTTCCAAGTGGACTAAAAATTACCATTACTGGCGATCAATCAGAAAAAACGCGTACTACTTTACATGACTTAATAAATACCATTGTTATTGGATTTATTTTGGTAACCATTATACTTATGTTTTTTATGGGAGCTACCAATGCATTATTTGTTGCTATGTCGGTTCCTTTATCTATGGCTATTGCGTTTTTGTTTTTACCCGCCATTGGTTTTACCTTAAACATGATTGTACTATTTGCATTTCTACTTGCACTTGGAATTGTTGTAGATGATGCCATTGTGGTGGTAGAAAACACCCATCGTATATTTGAAAACGGAAAAGTCCCCATAAAAAAGGCCGCCAAACTAGCGGCAGGCGAAGTGTTTGTTCCTGTTCTTTCGGGTACGTTAACTACTTTAGCTCCATTTATTCCATTGGCTTTTTGGCAAGGAACTATTGGTAAATTTATGTTTTTTTTACCAGTAACTTTAATCATTACATTATTGGCTTCGTT
>JBMOGB010000163.1:0-8516 GCA_049318585.1 Bacteroidia bacterium
GTTAAATACTTGATAGTCAGTACAAATAAATCCCCCTTAGGCCTATATAACTCAATATTAACTACTTATCTCTTTTATTGCTATTACACCAACTACAGCACGTTTTTATGTTTGAATACGTATGTGTTCCACCATTTGCTAATGCTATAACGTGATCTAATGTTGCTGCATCCTTTTTATTCCATTTATCTTTTAAATCTTTATAAACTATAACCTTTACATTACAAATGTAGCAAGTATAATTATCTCTTTCAAACACCTTACTTCTTGATACTCTTTCATTATTTAATGATAACCTTGTTCTTCTTATGTGTATTCTGTTGTTTCTACTTTCTTTTACGTGTATATCATTACATTCTTTTGTACAAAAACAATATTGAGTAATAAACTTACCATTTAATGTTAAGTCTATATCTTTATTGCATTGGTTACACTTATGGTGTTTACCTTTTGTTTTAATTACTTTTGCTAAATAAAGTGGACTTTTATAATCACCCTTTATATTTACATTTGGTGCTAATGGTATTTGTATATATTTATTTGAAGTATATATCTTATCAGTTAATAAGCACTTATTATAATATACTTTACAATGCTTACCATTATGCTTGCTATAATATTGTTTTTCTTTATCTTCTTTAGATAAAAATCCATTATTATATTTATGTTTTTTAACTGCTTTGTTTTTCCTATCAAGATAAGCAACACCACCTCTTATTCTTTCACCAATATAAATACAAGTGTTGCATTTAGTTCCACCCTTAAAAACATTATAATCTTTTAATTGATTACAATCACTGCATACTCTTAATATGTTACCATATAAATCAACAAATGCATCTGACTTTATATTGTATCTAAACTTTGTTAATTCCATATTGTTTACTTTCTTTACTTGTCTTGGTATTATGGCAGCTTTCACATAGACTTTGCAGGTTATCAATGGCCCACTTGTCACCACCTAAACGAACCGAATGGATGTGATCCACAACCTTAGCCAATGTTACTCTACCATTGTTACTACACTCAACACACAATGGATTGGCTGTAATAACTTGTTTACGTAACGTACGCCACCTATTTGAATGGTAAAACGTATCGTGATTACCTGACCATTGTCCGCTAATGTTCTTAGCTATGTTGTATAGTGCTGGCTTAGATGTAGGTTTAGTTGGCATTATCCTAAGTATATAGACTTGTTACCTATTATATTACTTCTATCCACTACAACTAATCCACCATCCATTATTAGTTCATTGAAGTAAGCCCTACTAAATTGTAATTGACTATTCAATGCTCTTTGGTTATAACAGTTAGCTTTCACATAGTTAGCATTATACTCTACTATATGATAATAGTATTTAGTTTTTGTATCTTGTATTGATTGACCTATCATAGTTACAAATGTTGCTCTATTTATTATATGGTAATTAACATCGTATCAACATAATATTATTCACCAACCTTTGATACTTATCAATAACAGTCTTATCATAGCTTAATAGATTGTCAATAGTTTTTATAGCACTAATAACTGTAGTATGATCCTTACCTAATCTATTCTTACTATTATAGTTTAATCCAATATCTTTTAGCCCTAATGTTGTATGTTGTTTAATAAGCTTCATACTCATTTGGCGTGCTTCACATTGGATTCGCATACGTGTTGAAGCAATCAATGTATCAACAGTTATGTTATATTCATCAGCGCATAGCTTAATAATAAACTCAGCTACTTCAGCATCAGTATTTACTTCTTTATTCTTACAATACAGCCTAACTGATTGGTTAGTACATTCTTTTATTTCTTGCTCAGCTCTAAATAAAATGCTGGCTATTATTTCTTGTTTTGTCATAATTATATTTTTTTAAGTTCTAATTCTATTTTATCCAACATATCCATTACCAAATCTTCTATTTTAGTTACATCAATATTAGCCTTCTTTAGTGATTTATCGGTTTTACGTATAAAATCTTGATTGGCCTTACTTAGCCTAAGCATTACTGCAACTTCACTTGGTATCATTAATTTTTTAAGTCCCGTAATACCATCTAAGTATTCCTGCTGGTGCTTAGCAATTATGTAGGCCATAACTCCCATTTCACTAAGACTTTGTTCTAATTGTTCTTTTATGTTCATTTGTTTTTGTCTTGTTTTTATGTTAATAAACTGGACATATTAATCCTTTAAACTCTTCTAAACTTCTAATAATATAGTATTCAAACCCTAATAATTTAACTCTACTTTCAAAATCCTTTTGTTCAATGCTTTGTATTCCTTTTGGCATTTTTAATTCAACAAATATTAATTTCTTGTTAGGTAATATTACTATTAAATCAGATGCGCCCTTAAGTAAGCCAGTAGCTTTTAAAGTCATTGCTTCCATTATATTCCTAGTTCCACCATTAGGAATACTAAATATCATTCCCCTATTTACCATATTTTTTAGGCAATAATTATTATTATACCAATTAAATATTTGCTGCTGTAATGCTGATTCGCTTTTCATTTATTCTTTCACTTAAATAATTTCTATTAAATTGATTATTTTTTTTACCATATTTTTTACACCACTTTTCTAATTCTATTATTCCAAGTGCTTCGCAATGCATATCAGTAACAATATCTTTATGTTTACTTTGATAATTTGCAATATGCTCTCCTACAGTTCGCAAATATTTCCAATCACTCCAACCTCTCTCTTCTGCCATTTCAAATAGTTTTTCAGTAGGTATATTTATTGGGCTTTTTTGAGTAAGCAAATAAAACTTCTGCTCTTTTTCTTCAATTTCCTGCTTTAATTTTTCCTCTTCAAAACTAAATCCACATCCATCGCAATTTAACTTTCTTGTATGTTGAATAAATCCGCACTCTGGACATTCTTTAGTTGGTGCAACTCCATTACCATCACTTCCAGTTCCTTTTGTAAATATTGTTTGCCAATCACGATATTCATTATAAAATCCAAATCTACCCGTATTTTTACCAAGATCAACTACTCTAAATATTTCTTTATCCTCAAATAATCTTGAACCTCTACCAATCATTTGCAAATACAATGCAAGTGACTTTGTAGCCCTATTTAAAAATATTGTTTTAACGCTTGGCTCATCAAATCCTGTAGTTAATACACCAACATTGCATATTATGGCATCAGATTCATTTTTAAACCTATTTAGTATATCTTTTCTTTCATTTAATGGCGTTTCACCATCAATCCTATATACATTTGCACCAATATCATTTAAAGCATTATAAACGCAATTATTATGATTAATATTTACATTAAATATCAATGATTTTTTACCTAATGAATATTTTTCATAAGCAGAAATTAAATTATTTACCATTTTTTCGCTACTGTAAAAATTATCCAAATCTTGAGTATCAAAATCACCGCCTTTTGTTTTAAATTTCTGAACTGCAACTAAATCACTTGCAAAAGCATAAACTTCACTATCTAATAAATAATTTTGTTCAATTAATGTTGCAATATCAATAGGCAATAGCATTTTTTCAAAAATATTGCTTAAAGGCTTTGTTCCTATTGGTGTTGCAGTAACTCCCAATACTTTTGTATCTATATCTTCAAAATATGGCAATTTATTAAAATTAGCAATGTGAGCTTCATCAATAATAACCAATCCGAATTTAGGTAATTTACTTGTTCGCCTTTTTACTGTTTCAACCATACCAACATAATAATCGTAATTATGTGGAATTTCTTTTACACCATCAGCAATTAAAAAACATTTTTCGCCAAGTGCATTTTTAGCCTGTGTTAATAATTCATTTCTATGTACTACTATTAGTACTTTTTTTACTTCAGTTATAAAAAACCTTTTAGCTATTTCAGTAAAAGTAAAAGTTTTACCTGCTCCAGTAGGCATTTGCAATAAAATATTTTTTTCATCGCTTTGCTCAAAAGCTTGTATTGTGTCTATTTGATATTTTCTAAGCATATTTTAAAAAGGTAAAATTGTGAACCACCTTGAACCGTTGCTATTCCCCTCAACATAATCTAACTTTAAGTAATCAGCATATTTTTTAACCCATTTCATAAATGTTCTTGATGTAACAAACTTTCTTGAATCGGGATATTCCTCTAAAAATGTATTTAAAATATCCTTTTTTATTATTCTTTCGCCAATCTTTATTACTGAATCAGTAACAGTAAATTCATAAAATTCTTGGCTTGTTTCGTTTATAAATTTCCTTAACTCTAAATTATTTGTTTTTGACTTAACTAATCCATTTTGTAAATAAAACTGCAAACAATTAATCATAAATTTATCAAACCTATTCCATTCTTTTTTATTCCATTCATCATAAAGTAAATTTCCAAATTGATCCTGTGGAGTATGGTTAACACCAAAATAATCACTCATTTCTATTTCAAATATCCTTCTTTGATATGATCCACCATCCGCTTTTATTGTGTAATTTGTGCTTATAATTATTTTAGGGCTGTCTTGTACTGGTATCTTAACCGCATCTTTGCCTTTGTACTCAATTGTAATTCCTTCAGTAATAACTGAAAATAAACGCTCAAAATCAAAACTCTTTTTAACATCGTCAAAAGCTAAAATTTGTGTATCAGTATTAACTGTTTGAAAAGCAAATGATTTATTAAAATCAAATGTTTTACCATCAATAACTGATAGTTTTTTCATATGGCCAATGGAATTTATAATTATTCCTTTACCTGAACCGCCATTAGGATTGTCGCTTATTGTTTCATCATTTAATATAATTGCCTTATTGTTAGCACTTGTTTTGTAGCTATGCAATAAATATCCAATTACCGATTTCATTGTATTATATTTATCCCTATTCTGACCGCTTGCAAACCAAATGAAACTTCTAAACTGGCTTTCGTGATGGTCAACATCTTCATAATCTCTATCAATAATTTGTGATTTCCAAACTAAAGCTTCCATATTATTATAATCAATTTCCTCAATTGAACTATCAGTAATCTTTAAAGCTAAATTATTATAATACAACATTGCAAAATCAACTGTATCTTTATCCACTTGAATGTTAGCAGTTGAAATCATTGACAAGTATTTTTGAGTAAACATTGATATATTATCCGCAGAAGCATCAAAAGCATCAATACTATTATTCTCAATTAGCTGTTCTAAAACTTCATCCTTAACTTGATATTCAGTAACTATATCAATAAAATTGTTTTCTTTTTTAATAAATAAGAATGTTTTAGTTTTAGCAGTTGGATAATATTTTAAGTAATTTAAACTTTCTAAATATAATTTAAACCTATATGCTGATATTTGTATTTTACCTTTTTCATCCCTATCCCAAAATTCAGCAGTATTAATATTTTCTTTTAAAAATTGTATTTGGCTAACTATTTTATTAGAATCAAATTCTTTAAACTTTTCAATTATTTCTTTATCCTTTTTGCCTGTAAATACTAAATCCTTTAATATTTTAGACTTTGTTTTATCTTCAAATTGCTTTGTACCAAATTTAGCAGTATTCTTATATGCTGAATTTATTATAGCGTTTATTTCATCTTCAGTAAAATCAGCCTCAGCGTAACCTTGTAAACATTGCCAGCATATTGATTTATTTACTCCAAAATCATTAAAAGCAATGGCTAACTTAAATAAGCTACTATTTCTATTGCTACTATCAAATTTCTTTTTAAACCATTCAATTAATCTATTAGCTATTTCATTCCCATCAATAATTGGAATATTTGTTATTGCTCCTAAATTCTTAACCTCTGCAGGCTCTATTTCATAATTAGGAATAAACTTTTCAGATTCATAATTTAAATAAATGTTAGGATCATAACTTTCAAAACATAACCTGGTAATATCTGAACCGCTTGGATCTACATTTTTAAATATATTTTGTAACTGTTTAAATATATGTTTATATTCAGTATCGTTACTAATTACAGGTATTTTAATTAATGCTTTTAAACCATTACCACTTGGACTAATCCACGCTGCAAATACATAATCATTAGCTTTTAATAATTCCTTTTCTAATACTACATTTTCAAGCTTATCAAAATCCAATATAGCAAATCCTGAACCTTGTTTTAAATTATCCTTATTTCTTAATGTAAATTGGCCACAAAAAGTTACTGCAGGTAAATTGTTTTTTAGTTCTTTCTTTTTTTCAGGATCAACTTCCAGTCTAAGTTGGCTAATTAACTTTTCGTGTTTGCCATCCTTAATACGCTGTAAATAATATTCTAGTTCTTTTGGCGCTGGCTCAGGAACTCTAGACTTTAAACTTTTAAAATAACTTATCTTGCTCATAAAATAAAAATAGCTCCAATCGGTAAGAGTTACGAAAGGAGCTATAATTAGATAAACCAACTATTTAATATCTGTTACTGCTCTTACCCACTAACAGAAATTTTTACTTTGCAATAATAATAATTTATTTTGAATAAAACAAATTAGTACCCAAAAAACGCAATAGTACGCAAGTTAAAAGTTTGCGCACTGTTGTTAGCGCTTATCAGAGTAAGGCTAACAAGATTCCGCAACGCAAAAACGCAAAATCTCTAAAAAACTTTTTTTCACAAAAATAAAAAATAAAAAAACTGCGCTTTTTATATAAATATGTATTTTTTTTTATTTTATTATTTATATACATAAGTAATGGTAAACGTACTTTTTTTGTGTTTTTTCGTACTTTTGTCTTGTTAACCCTTGTCAGAGTAAGGATAAGATAATAGTACGCAAAGTTTTTGTTTCGTACTTTGCGCACTATTTTTACCTAACTAATCTTAAAACACTTTAAATTAGTGTAATATTTGCCATTGTATTCCCTTGATTCAGCATCAAAGCTAAATGTTCCAGTGTCACCTAATACCAATTTATCCAAATATGGCTGCGCTGATTTCATAGCCTGCATTAATACTTTTTTTGGATATTGCCCATCAGTTTCAATTAAAAAATCTTGATTACTGAATTTCTCACTTATTTGTTTTACTTCCCAAATTTGAAGGATCTTTCCTTTGATTTCCATTATTCGTATATTGATTTTAAAAATTTTCTTGCTTCAATTATTCTTGTTTTAATAAATTCGTATTTTGCTGAATCCCTGCTAAATTGTTTAGCGTGTAATCTTTCACTTGCAGGAATTTCAATAAAGCTTTTAATAGCTTTATCGGTTTTTACATCCCCACCCAATCCTTGAGTTTCAATAATCCTATCAAATGTTGATTGAGAATAAACCATATTGGCTATAATTTGCACCTCTTCCCACTCCTCAATGTCACCTGCATAGTTTATTTCCTTAAATATGTTTAAATCAGGAGCATCCTCTAAAACATAAACTAATTGAAATGTTGTCCTATCGTACAACTCCATATAGCACTGGCCTTGCCAATCATATAATTTATTGTCACTCGTTTTAGATTCGTGGAAAGTAAATAAATCCCAACTATTTTTGATGTCTATAATACTTTCACCTGTATCAATATCACATTCACCTGTAATGAAATCATTATAAACACGTGTATCATTCTTTACATAATCCGTATCAAATAGGCTATTATAAGTTTTAATACCAGCATTTTCACAAGCAATACCCTTTTCAAGATACTTATTTGTAATTTCTTTGTATCTTCCATAACGCTTCTGCAAATACGTTTTAATTGCAAGCTTCTCACCTGTTGCGCCAAGCCCTGTTTTACCACATAGGCCACCTACTGCGCTGCTTCTAAATATTAAATTATCTATCATTATCGTATAAATTTTACTCTTACAGCATCTACCATTGAACCAAATGCGGCTACTTTAGTTACATATAAAATTAATTCCTTACCAACCCATTGTTCAATGTATGGTGATCCTGCTACTTTTGTAATTACCTTCATATTTTCTTTATTCAAAATCATTGGCTTTTTAGCTCCTTTGAAATGCGCTAAGATGCAATTTTTTGTTTCAAGCTTTTTGCCATTAAATAATTCAATATTTACATTTTCTATTTTTTCAATAGTTACTTTCAGTTCTTGACCTGGTTGAAAGTCATAACTTCCAATATATTTTGGATCAGTCATTTTTTTCCAATGTGTTAAATTTTCCATTTTTTTATTTGTTTTTTAGTTTCTGATAATTGTTTTTTATAAATCTTTACTTTATCGTGCAATATAGCTAATTGCTTTAATAATAACCTTTCGTTATGTTCTAAATCCGCTAATTCCATTGTGTTGGTTGGCTAATTAGATTTAAATTTAAAGTTATTGAATATAGTAACCATTGCGCTTGTTTTGTTTTTAGAATGTTACGTTCATTTATTGCAATGTTGCGCAATCTGTTTATTCTATCGTACCGGTTTCGTAGTGTGTCTATTCTGCTCATTCTTTGTACCCTCCATCGTTATTGTAAAACTCGGTTAATATTGCAGGTGCTGTTTGTCCTAATGCTAACCTAATAGCCATTTGATAAGTACCTTTGCATAGTGTTGGTGATTCACTTATTAATTGCTTTAAAATAGTTTGGTATTTAACTCCCATTTTATC
>JBMOGB010000164.1:0-8495 GCA_049318585.1 Bacteroidia bacterium
GTCGAAACGAGGTTGACACTTCGACAAGCTCAGTGACCGGTAATTAAAGAAATTGTATATCCTGTCGTTGAGCCTGTCGAAACGAGGTTGACACTTCGACAAGTTCAGTGACCAAATGAACTTATTCCTTCACAAACTTTTTAACAGTGGTAGTTTTAGTTTTATTATCTGTTAATTGAACAAAATAGGTTCCTGCAGCAAGGTTTGATATATCAATACCATTTTGCCACTCTGGTCTTGGTAACATCATCACTGCTTTTCCTACTAAATTTAAGATAGAAACATAATATACCTTAGCTTCTGGGTTATTAAATGTAAAGAACAATTTTTCATTTGCAGGATTTGGATACACACTAAAATCAGTTGCATTTTTATCAATAGCATTGATACTACTCGAAGTTTTATTAGTTACTACAAATTGTCCCATCATGCCTTCATCTTCGTGAAGTGATATATGACAATGGTACATAAATGGATGCAATGAATCTGCAAAATCATCAAACTTAGCAATGAACTTTACAACTGTTGGCGTTGTACCCGTTTTTCCTGGAATAAAAACTACATCTTTCCATCCAGCTTGTGCAGCTGCAGGCGCTACTCCATTTACCGATAAAATATTAAACTCTACATCATGAATATGGAACGGATGTCCAAAAACAGAAGTACTTGTAATTTCCCAAATTTCAGTATTGTTTAAAGGAACATTGTATTCATTGAATTTGATATCAAATAATTTGTGGTTGATGATAAATGCATTTGGGCCTAAAATTACTGGTTTGGTAACACCTGAACTATCGCTAATGGTAAGCTTTCTGGTAATATTTGCATCCGTTTCTTTTAATAAAATATTATTTGTCAAAACAGTTGGAATGGTAGTAATGGGATTGCTTGTTTGAGCACCAATATTAAAGTGAACGATATTGAAATCTTTTTTACCCAAAGCATTTCCAAAAGGCCCGTTTACAAATGCTTCGCCACCTGCTACAAAGTTGCCTAAAGTAGAATTATATGCTTTTAAATCAATTGATTTCCCTAAATCATTGCTGCAATCTATTAGTATTTCTACGCGTTCGCCAGCATGTAATAAATAACGAGTTACCGGAACGGGTGCATTTAATAAACCACCATCAGAAGTAATAACTTGAAAGTTTCTACCATCGCTAAATCCTAAATTATACGAACGTTCTATGGCGCCATTTAAAACTCTAAAACGAATTACTTGAGCTGGTAAATTATACTGCGGACGCAATGTTCCGTTAACCATCATGGTGTCGCCATAAGGAACCGAAACAAATTGATTAGAAGTGCTGAAATCTCTGTCTGTTAACACCAATGGAATATCATCAATTCCATATGTTCTTGGCAAAGCCAATTTCGATTCTATTTCATCACGCACAATGATTAATCCACCAATACCTTTGGTAATTTGATCCATGGTCATCTCGTGTAAATGTGGGTGATACCAATACGTAGCAGCATTATTTTTTACTTCCCAATAAGGTTGCCAAACAGTTCCTGGAGGTATAATTTGATGAGGTCCACCATCCATCACTGCAGGTAAATGCATGCCATGCCAATGGATTGTAGTAGAATCGTTCAAACCATTTTTTACATTCATGTGAACCACATCGCCTTTGTTTATAAACAATGTTGGACCCCATATTTTACCATTTATTCCACCAGTTATGGTTTGATTTCCGGTATTTACAATTTGAGCAAAAGTGTCTTTTATGTTTAAGTTAAAAGTAGTTCCCGACAATGTATCTGGAATCCAAAGTGTATTATAACTTTGGCTAAATGCACTGCTAGAAGTCAGCATTAACAATATTGCTGCACTTTTTTTGAATTGTTTTTTTGAAAATAAGCTTCTCATAGTTTATTAATTTTTCGATACAAAATAGTTCTATTTTTCAAGTAAAATTGTTACTGAATTTCTGAAATAATTTATAAAATTCATAACAAATGTTATAAAATTATACCACAATGCTCATAAAATTTATTGTAAAAATGTCAATCAAGGAGAATTTTATCTGCTTAAAAGCACTTCTTTTGGGAAACCAAATTTAGGATTAAACAAAAACTCTTTGTCGGTTAAAGTTAGCAAGAACGCAGTTAAATCAACCTTTTGGTTTGAAGTAAGTATAATTGGTTTTTGTAATTGTGAAGCTAAATTTTTGTTAGTTTGAATACCATTTGTATAATGTTTCAATACATCAGCAATTCGTTTAAATCGTCCATCGTGCATATAAGGATTCGAGAATTCAATATTGCGCAAAGTTGGTACTTTAAACTTCAAAAAATCTTTGTCATTTTGAGTAATTCTTTTTCTTCCAGCATCTTTCAATAAACTGTCAATTGGCAATCCATTGTTTTCAAATTTAATGTTTGTAAACAATGGCTCTGCATGGCACGAAGCACAATTTTGTTTATATAATTGGTAACCATTTTCTTCTTGAACAGTAAATGAATCTTCCTTGCGTTTTACCTTGTCATACTTTGAATTTGCACTCACTAAAGTCAACATAAATTGCGAAATGGCTTTTAAAGTTTTCTCACCTGTAATCAAACTATCACCAAAAGCTTTTAAAAAAAGGGGTGGATAAATTTTTGAAGTTTGCAGTTTTTCTGTTACATGCTTTATGTTTTCATCCATTTCATCATGATGACTAATTGGAGCTAATGCTTGCATGTCTAAGTGATTAATTGCACCATCCCACATAAAAGAATTATGCCAAGCCAAGTTCATTAATGCAGGCGAATTTCTGGTTCCAATTCTGTCATCTATTCCGTGGCTTAAAGCATGATCTATATGAGTAAAAGCGGTGTATTGCGAATGACAATTAGCACACGAAACGGTATTGTTTCGTGAAAGAATTGGATCGTAAAACAAAACCCTTCCTAACAATATTTTTGATTCAGATAAAGGATTTTTCTTGAAATTATAAACTGGTTTTGGCCAATATTTGGGCGTTATAAATAATGGTTTATCAGCACTTACAAAAGCAAATAATTGGATAATAATGCATGTAATAACAATCGTTTTTATTTTCATTTATTGTGAAACACTAAAAATAGTTGAAAGTTTATTTGACAATAAAACAGCATCTTTACTTGGCGACATGATATGATTTTGTTTGCCCAAATCAATTTCAGAAAACCATTTATCAAGCGCAATATTTATGGGAATATTATGTAAATTATTTGAAGCTAATTGAATATTTTGCAGAGTATTGAAAGGATATAAATAACCACCCAAATGAAAAGTAAATTCGTTATTATTGGCTTTACACAACTTACTTTTACCTTCTATTTTAAAATTGATATAACCGTTTTGCCAAGTCCAATACATTCCTTTTGTAGGATCTAAATCGCCACCCATTGCACCACCATAATTGGTAATGCTATCAATTCCAATATTGAATTTTATTTGATCAAAAACCAGATTTGAAATACTTGTTAAAGGTAATGTTAGTGAATTACTATCAGCCGCATTTAATAAATGAAAGCTGTTGTTTTCTTTAAAAACCAATTCGTTGTTTTTATAAAGTTCAATATTTGAAATATATAATTGAAGGTTCTCAATTTGAATGCTATCAACTGTTTTTGAAACAAAATATTGTTTATTTAAAACCAGTATTTCTTTACCAAATAATGGCTTAAAATTTATATTCACTTGCGCAAAAATTCCACTCCATTTTAAAGAGAAAATTACTAATACAATTATTTTATTTTTCAATGTTTTTGATTTAAAATTTTTCTTCAATATTAAGTTTATTCAATTTATTAGAAAACACTTTCCTGAATTTTTGTTTGACAAATACTAAACCTATATTTGAAACCTATAATAAATTATGATAACAAAAGAAACCTTTAAATCCGATTTTTCAGCATCAATAGTAGTATTTTTCATAGCGTTACCATTATGTTTAGGTATCTCATTGGCCTCTGGTGCTCCATTGGTTTCTGGTATCATAGCTGGAGTTTGTGGTGGAATTATAGTTGGTTTTTTAAGTGGTTCGCATACCAGTGTTAGTGGCCCAGCTGCTGGTTTAACCGTTATTGTTTTAACAGCTATTCAGCAATTAGGTGGATTTGAAGTTTTTTTAACTGCACTATTTATTGCAGGAATCATTCAATTATTATTAGGATTTATTGGAGCAGGAATTATTGGAAATTTTGTGCCTTCATCGGTTATAAAAGGTATGCTTGCTGCCATTGGAATTATTCTAATTTTTAAACAATTGCCTCATGCTGTTGGTTATGATGTAGATTTTGAAGGTGATGAATCATTTGTGCAAATTGACCATCAAAATACCTTTTCTGAATTGCTTCATTTGTTCGATAGAATTACCCCAACTGCAATCATAGTTAGTGTTATTACTTTTTTAGTTTTGTATTTTGGTGATAAAGAAAAATTTAAAAAAATGATGCTTTTTAAATTACTTCCCGTTTCGCTAGTTGCTATATTATTTGGAACTGCTTTTAGTATTATTATTGGTTTTATATTTCCTTCTATTGCCCTAGAAAAAGAGCATTTGGTTCAAATTCCCAACATTTTAAGCAAAGACAATATCAATACCCCCGATTTTAGTCAAATATTAAATATAAGTGTTGTGTTAGTCGCTTTTAAAATAGCTATTGTTGCCAGTTTAGAAACCTTATTAAGCATAGAAGCTACTGATAAATTAGACCCTCAAAAAAGATTTACTCCTACTAGTAAAGAATTGATTGCTCAGGGTGCTGGTAACACTATTTCTGCATTAATTGGAGGCTTGCCAATTACTGCTGTTATTGTTAGGAGTAGCGCTAATATTGTTGCTGGAGGCCGAACTAAAATGTCGGCTATTTTACATGGTATATTGTTATTGGTTTGTGTGTTAGTTTTAACCAAAGTTTTGAATCAAATTCCATTATCTAGCTTAGCGGTGTTATTGGTTTTTGTAGGATATAAATTAACAAAACCGGTGTTATATAAAGAACTTTATAAAAATGGTTTCGACCAATTTCTTCCTTTTATTATTACTGTAATAGCCATTGTATTTACTGACTTGCTAACAGGTGTTTCCATTGGTTTACTGGGTTCTGTATATTTTATTGTTAAAAATAGCTACAAACGTGCAGTTTCAATTACTATTGATAAAAATAACTATTTGATTCGATTAAAAGGCAATGTTTCATTTTTAAATAAAGCAGTTCTTCGTAATCATTTAGAGCAAATGCCTGACAATGCTTTTGTTATTATTGATGGTACAGGTGCATTATTTATTGATAAAGATATTATTGAAATATTAGATGAGTTTATATTAATGGCTTATTTTAAAAAAATTACTGTTGATAAAAAAACTTCTGTATCAAGTCCAAATCCATATTTTAAAAAATAAAACTAAATGATGATGAACGAGTACGAAAAACTATTGTTACAAAACAAATCGTGGGTAAGCGATAAGTTGGATTTAGATAAAGATTATTTTAAAAACTTAGCCGATATTCAAAAACCTGAGTTTTTATGGATTGGTTGTTCTGATAGCCGTGTGCCTGCTAATGAAATTACAAATACCGAACCAGGCGAAATATTTGTTCACAGAAATATTGCCAATTTGGTGGTAAATACCGATTTAAACATGTTAAGTGTGCTGAAATATGCTGTAGAAGTTTTGCATGTAAAACACATTATTGTATGTGGCCATTATGGTTGTGGTGGTATAAAAGCAGCTATAACAAACCATCATTACGGCTTGTTAAATAAATGGCTTAGAAATATAAAAGATGTTTACCGTTTGCACAATGATGAATTGAATATAATTGAAAACATTGAAGATAAAACCGATGCTTTGGTAGAACTAAATATTGTAGAACAAGTAAATAATTTAGTAAAAACTTCTATTGTTCAAAAAGCTTTCTATAACAACCAACCTCTTATGCTTCATGGTTGTGTTTATGGCTTAAAAGATGGAATGCTAAAAGATTTAATTCACGTTGATAAATCAACACCTATGGATCCATTATATCAATTTGATTTTGATAGTACCATTGAAGAGTAATAAATTACAAATTTGGACTTTATTTTTAGTAGAAATAAAGGTTGCTTTTAGATTTTGAATTACAAAAACCTTAGTTTGTTTTTGTCACTCATTACCCAACATACATTGGACTTGCCAAATATTTTGTATCTGTACTTTGCTATTAGTTTGTAAATAAAATTGTTTATAAAATTTGGTAAAACCGCAAAAATTCCAAACACCCGATAAGGCCATTTTAGTTTACTAATTATTTTAAATGCTGCTGCTGATTCAATGTAAAATTGATTGTTTTCAAAAACAATTACTGAATCAATTCCGCATGTTAAAAATTGTTTCTCTTTAAAAAAATTTATAGCAAATTCGCTTTGTAAACTACAAAATTGATAATTAGAATTTACTTCGTTTTTCAATACAAATTGAACAAAACCATTACAAAGATTGCAAACGCCATCAAAAAAAACCATTGACTGCGAATGATTCATTTACTTATTATTTACTAAATTTTTATTGAATCTTACAGGTGAAAATCCATATAATAATAATACCCTTGAATATCTGTAAGTAAATGGAATAGATAAAAACATAACAAGAAAAATTGGAATTATATATCCCCAAAAATCTGCATTATGTTTGCTTATCATAAAAACCAATGCACCAACTATTATCATCATAGCAGTAGTAATTCCGTAACTAATATACATAGCTCCCCAAAAAAAACCTGGTTCAATTTCAAATGTTAATCCGCAAACGCTACAGGTATCAAACATTTCGGTAAAGCCATTTAGTTTAAAAGCACTTTTCTTATACATTTTTCCACTTTGACATTGAGGACATTTAGCTTTTAGTATTGATAAACCTTTATTGGGTTCGTATTTGTTACACATAAATTACTTTGAATTAGCGGCTAATTTATTTTTAGCACGTACACTTTTGAAATATAAAAACAGAAAAATTAAAACTAATGCATAAGGAAAAGCCAGTAAATACATGATTCCATTATTTAATGTTTCACCAACATTTGTATCACCATTTGCCCTTGCCGAAACCAACGATTGTTTACACATTGGACATTGAGCATTTATTTTAAAAGGCAACGAAACCATAAAGCCAACGATTAAAAGTGCAATTACAATTACTTTGTTTTTCATTGTACGAATGTACTAATACGACTAAAAATAAAAAAACATTTTATAATTTATAAAAAAAATAGTCCTTCAAATTTTAAGTTTTAAACCTATTATAGCTATAAAAACTAATATAAAATACCTATTCAAATTTTACTTTTTACTATTTATAAAAACAATCAATGATACTTTAGATAAATAAAAAATTTGAAAAGGTTATATAATTTTATAACCTTGCAATATGGAAAGTGGGCCAATAGGTATATTTGATTCAGGTTACGGTGGGTTAACAGTAATGAAAGAAATTGTAAACCAATTACCTCAATATGACTATATTTATTTGGGCGATAATGCTCGCGCTCCATACGGAAACAGAAGTTTTGAAACTGTTTATGAATATACTTTACAATGTGTAAATGCACTTTTTAACAAAGGTTGTAAACTAGTGATTTTAGCTTGTAACACCGCATCGGCAAAGGCGTTAAGAAATATTCAGCAAAGAGATTTACCTAAAATGGATAATCGTTTAAGAGTTTTAGGTGTTATACGTCCAACTAGCGAATTGATTGGAAGTTTTAGCAAAACAAAAAATGTTGGTGTTTTAGCCACTAGCGGAACGGTAAGTTCAAACTCCTATCCTATTGAAATAGAAAAGTTTTTTCCTGAAATAACTGTTTTTCAAGAAGCTTGTCCAATTTGGGTACCACTTATTGAAAACAACGAGTTTAATAATGTTGGAGCAGATTATTTTATAAAAAAACACATTGATAATTTACTTAAAAAATCGAATGACATTGATACCATTCTCCTTGGTTGCACGCATTATCCATTATTGCAAAGCAAAATAAAAAAAATAATTCCAAAAAATATTGAAGTTCTAAGCCAAGGTAAAATTGTAGCAAATAGTTTAATTGATTATCTTGAAAGGCATAATGATTTAGAAGTTCTTTGCAGTAAAAACAGTAAAACTGCTTTTTACACAACCGATTCTACTGAATTATTTGACCTACAAGCAGAAATATTTTATGGCAAAAAACTTAAAAGTGAGTATTTGCATTTGATGTAAAAAGGGTTTTATCTATACATTATTTGGCTAAAGCCAATTGGTTGTTTTACAATTTTACCCCCAGATAAATCTGGGGCTATTCATCATTTTTTTCCGCACCGTTTGTTTTATAACAACGCATGAATAAAAATGGGTTTCAACCCGTTTAACAAAAACCATCAATCCACCATCATTCCACCAACAACGCATGAATAAAAATGGGTTTCAACCCATTTAACAAAAACCATCATTCCTCCATCATTCCACCAACAACGCATGAATAAAAATGGGTTTCAACCCATTTAA
>JBMOGB010000165.1:0-8494 GCA_049318585.1 Bacteroidia bacterium
TTATAATATATTTAAGAATCTTTATGATACATATAAAACTAAAGCATTATTGTTAATTGATGAAGTGTTAAAATCGAATAAACAAACAATTAAAGCTTATTTTTCAACATATTATAAACTCTTTAATAAAAATGAATTTGTAAGTTCATTTTCTATTATGGATGAAGAAAATATAGATTGGTTATACCAAAGGTGCTTAGACAAATACCTTTGGTATTATTATGAGTTTCTAATTTCTAATAAAAATAATAATTAACATGAACATATTTAAAATTTTAGCAAACGGAGATTAAATTTAACTACAATCGTTGACACTTAGTGATTTAAATTTAAGAAACAGATATAAGTTTTAAAATACTAACGAAAATATTGAATTAGATATTAATGCGCTTAATTTACTTAAATTATCATTAACAAATTACCACATTGCAGCTCCACTTCAATGGGGTTTTTTATTTTTGTAGCTGAATAAAAATAAATCAACATTTATAACGGCAATTAAAATGAGCTGACACACTGAATTTTTTAGTCTTGGATGTTTGAAGAAGAGGATTAACGTTGAGGTAGAAATGAAGTTGACTTTGTATAAGTAACTGAAATAGTTTTGTTTATATAGAAAACAGGAATTAGATTTTAGAAATAATAATAATTTAAAAATAAATAATATGACACTCGAAGAACTTATCAACGAATATTGCATATCAATAATTGGTAGAAATGAAGATATATTGGGTAAACACATTAATACAGATATGTTTAAAAATAAAGATAAGGTTAAAAATGCTTATGAACAACTTGGTAAAACAGATAATAGTGCTGAAGGTGTGTTGCGTTTATTTTTCTTCAAAAACGGAGGAGGAAAGCTAAAAGAAATAAATAGAAAAAAAAAGCTCATAGAATGCGAAGAACCAGCTCAACAGATAATTAATGCTGTTGGCAATAAATGTAAACTCTCAACTTTTTTAGATTTTGATGAAAACAATGCTGAAAAAAAATTAGAAGATTTTGCATTTGCTTTAAAAAAGCATATTGATGGGTTTATTCATATTGAGGAATTTAATAATGAGCATTATTGGGAGAAGATTTATAAAAAAGCCGCCGGTAGAAAAGAAACATTTAACAATACCATTAAAAATAATATACCGAATGCAATTTTAGAAATGATTTATTGGCTAAAAGCAGATAAAAATTCTATACCATTAATAAACGGATGTGCTACTGATGCTATCAAATATATTACAGAAATAGAGAGAGTTAACAATCGTATTGCAAATGGGCAATGGTTTTATATAAAAGAAAAAGATCAACGATTAAAAGCAGGAATTGAAGCAATTAATAATTTAATAATCAATAAATTCAACGATAATAATGATTATATTTCCAAAAGCTATTTCTACCTTGATCAATTTTTTAATTTGTTACATAAATTGAAAGTTGACGAAATTGGAAGCAATAAACTTTATATAGCTGCTTTGGACTACATCAAACAATCTCCGTCTAAAAGATATCAAAATAGTTTTAATTCAGAATTTGACAATAGCTTAAATTACCATAATAATATTATTTTCACCGGTGCCCCAGGTACCGGGAAAACTTATATAGCTTCAGAAAACATTAAAAGAATAATAGAACTAAATATAAATGACAATATCAAAAATGAAGAAAGATTTGAACTTGTTCAATTTCATCCCTCTTATACTTATGAAGATTTTATTGAAGGAATAAAACCTGTTCCAAATACTAAAAATAATCAAATTGAATTTAATCTTCTTGATGGAATTTTTAGAATGTTTTGTGATAAAGCCAGAGCGTATGAAAAAGAATTTAAGGAAAACAAACAGGATTTAAAGTATTCCTATTTTTTCCTAATTGACGAAATAAACAGAGCAGAATTGTCAAGAGTTTTTGGAGAATTGCTTTATTGTATGGAATACAGAGGTAAAGAAATTAAAACACAATATTCTGCTATGCGAAAAACAGATAAGCAGTTTTTCTCAATTCCTGAAAATGTATTCATTTTTGCAACAATGAATGATATTGATAAAAGTATAGATAGTTTTGATTTGGCATTGCGACGAAGATTTTTATGGATTCCTATGTATTGTGAGTATGATGTTATAGAAAATATACTTTCGCAATATGAAAACATTGAAGATTATCTCGAATTATGTAAAAACCTAAATAATTACATAAGTAAAACAGAAAAAAATGGCATAGGATTAGGAAAATCTTATGAAATAGGACATGCTTATTATCTTAAAATAGTGAAATTTGTTAAAGGAAAAGAAATTACGCAGAAAGATGCAAGCAATTTATTTGAATATCATTTATCTCCACTTATTAAAGAATACTTAAGATCAAAAGTTGATGAAATGTCATTGGATAAGCAAATTGAAAACTGTAGAAGCAGCTTTTCCTTTAAAATAAGCAACTAATGGTTATCTGCGATAATTTGAATTTTGGAGGTTTTGACAAAAAGTCGATACCAAATGCTGATTATTTTAAGAAACTCCCATGCAGTAGATGGGTTCTTAAAGATATTTTAAAAAATAATCCAGAAACTTTGCTTCATTTTAATGTTCGCGATAAAAAAGCAGATAAAAGTGAGCAATTGGTATTTGAAATATTTCAACAAACCATTGAAAATAATAAAACTATAAAACTTCCACGTACTGGAAATTTTATTGGTTTTTTTGCAATCAAAGATGATAAAAATAGAGATGTCAATATCGAAATTAATTCGCGTTTTTCTAATGTACTTCTAAAGCGAATGCTTGATGTTGCAAATAATGTCTTTATACAAGATGCAACATTCAATGCAACCCCAACAAATACAAAATCAGGACTGGTAAAATATATACTTGGACATCTCTTTATTCAAAAACTTGAAAAGGCTTTTTTATTAGGATTTCCTAAAGCTTATAAAAAGGTTGAATATCACGAAGCGAAAATACACGGGAATATCGATTTTAATAGTTTTATCAAATTTGACAATCCATTTAAAGGAAAAACTTCGAGTGTTACCAGAGAACAACTCTTTGTCCCTGAAATTGCAAATATTATTTACGGTACCATAAAATTTTTAGAAAAGGAATTTAGTAAAGACATAACAGGAAGGTTAGGAAGTATAAGAAGTTTTTTAAAACAACAACAAACAGGGAAATTGGTTGATGTTTTTTTTATTGATAAAGCATTAAATCACAAATCTTTAGAAAACCCAATTTATGCTAGTTATAAAGAAGTTTTACGTTATTCTAAACTTTTACTTAAATTACAGGATTTAGATCCAACTAATAGAAAAAGCCAAACTCAACATTCAGCATATTTAATTGATATTTCAGAAATTTGGGAATTGTATTTGTCCAACCTTTTAATTAATGGATTATCAAAAACTGATTGGCGTGTTGAAACTCAATATCCTGTTATTGTTTATGATAAACCAATTTTTTATAAGAGAGAAATACGCCCTGATATTGTATTGTTTAATAATAAAACAAACAAAGTAGCTGTATTTGAAGCTAAATACAAAAGGATGAATATGATATCAGGTGGCGGAGATGGTAATTATGGAGACTTAGACCGTAGCGATTTTTTTCAGATTCATACTTATATGAGTTATTTTAATAAGGCTAGTAATTTAATTGCTGGAGGTTTGCTTTATCCAATGAATAAAGCATTTTCAGAGCAAAACTGTTATGCAGATTCCTGGTTAGGTGGTGATGGTAAATTTATTGTTGAAGGCATTGATTTATCAGGATTTGAAGACAATGCAAATGATAATATTGACAATCTAATTGAAAAAGAAAATTTTTTTATTGAGAGGATGAATAAAATTTTGAAATAATTAAATTTCAGAACTAATAATACCCCATTGCAGCTCCACTTCAATGGGGTATTTTATTTTTGCGGTTTATAAATTGATATAATTAAGATGTCAAGATCAGCAAGAAAAAAGGGATTTGAAATAATGATAGCAAATAAAGGAGGTATCTTTGAATTAATTGATGCCTTCTTAATGGCTAAGTTTGTGCTCCGTAAAGCTGAATGCGATTTTGTTATAGCAGGACTTACAATGGAAGAAGCTGAACTGCTGAGCCGGCCGGAATATACAATTACGCAGGCGAAAGAAGTTTTGCAAATAATAGATCGTTTAGTGGATGAATTTTACAGAAACTCACAAGAAATTAAATTGCCATCATAGAAAATCTAATTGTTATGAAAGATAGAATTACAAAAAAAGAAATTCTGAAAAGGGCTGTTTTTTGGTTGGTTTTCTCAAGGGAATTTAAAGCATATCTTGGAACTTTTGTCAGGGAAGTAAATAAAGGGAAGCTCATCGGAGAAAATAAAATTTCAGAGTTTTTTATTAAAGCATACCAACGTAAAAAAGAGGAAAAAGCATCAAAGGAAAGAATGGTATTTTATCTTTTTATACTTGTTTTTGAATTGGAGAAGTGTCCGTTTGCAAGTGAAGAAGAGAGAGCAAATAAATATTATAAGTTGTATTTAAATTTTAAATACTTTTATCCAAATTATTATCTTACATCGGATGAGACAGGTTGCGGAGATATATTTAAACTCGGATTGGTGAAATATATTATAAGGCTGTCGATGAATATTGAAATTGATGAAGATTTCAAATCAATACTTTGTTATTCGCTTTATGTTTATGTAAATAATTTCTATACTATTATCAGTGTTCAATCAGCAAAAGAAAAATTAAATTTAGTTGGTTTTATATCAGCAATCAACAACAAAATTAATAAAACATGAAAATAACAAAAGAAGAAATTTTAGCAATACCAGCATTTAAGCTTGTTTTTGCGAAAGAAACATTTAGCCCCTATCTAGCTGATTTTATCTCAGACATTAACAAGGGGAGAGAAGTGGACATTCAAACAATATTGGGTTTGCTTATTAAAGAATACTGTAACTATTGCGGCATCAGTAAAGGAGACCGAACAATTTTTTATGATTTTGCAGGAGAACTTCTACAACAGCATCCAGCGTTATGGAATGAAGAAGAAAAAGAATGTGGATACTCATTTATAGATAATCATTATAAAGATTTCTATCCTGAATATGATAATGCATTGGATGAATATGATATTGCTATTTTAGAAGACTGGCAATATGTGCTGTATGGTATGGAATTTTTGATAGGATATGATTTGAATGAAGAAGTAAGACCTGGCTATAGTTATGCGATGTTTAATTTTATAAAAAACTATGCTGATATTTTTGATGAAGAAATTGATATCGAGCAATTGGAAGAAAATCTGGATGAATGGATTAAGGAAAGACAATAAGATATTGGTCGCAAATATTTAAATAACATTTAATGTCTAATTTTATTTTTTTTTTTCAAACTTTTGCCTTGATGCAAAAGGTTGCAAAAAATCAAGACTGCAAATCATTTACTTCAAAACTACGCATTTAAAAATGCTGCGCAATACAAGTTAAAGCTGAAATTCATTTTTTTTATTTTACTTTTCCTGATGAAAAAGTAACACCTTTTATTAGAAGGCAAATTCTTAATTTATTTGTTTTCATACTTTTTTCTTGAAAAAAAAGTATGCAAAAATTCAAGACTGCATAGTATTTACTTCAAAACTACGCATTTAAAATCCCTTCGCAACACAAGTTAAAGCGAAATAAACATTACTGCATTTATTATAATATAAGTCGTCGCTTTACTGTATTGCTTGCCAGTCCCAACGCTATTTTAAATGCTTGTTTTGTTGCGTAAATTCAATGAGGTCGGTCCTTCTTCGTTCATAAGGTAATTGCATATTATTGAAAATAATGTAATTAGAAAATTTTACATTCGTTTGATTTTTTAACGCAAAATTTCCGAATGCGCGTCCGTTTGCCTTAGGGCAATCAGTTATAAGTACCACCGCTATTTTAAAATGCTTGTTTTGTGGCGTAAATTCTATCGATACTGAATGTATTTCGCAAATATTCCTATCGGTATTACAGTTTCTAAAAAGCTTTGCTATGCAAATCATCAAGAAACTGTTAATTTGATGTCGGTCCTTCATCGTAGTAAAGCAGGTTCTTTAATTTATAAATCTAAAATTAATAGCTGAATTAATATCGTTTTTAAAATACTAGTTTTATGAATTTCTTTTATGCATCCCATTTTATCAAACTTAAACTATATACGTATTCAATTAATATATAAATATATAAAGCACAAAACAAGACATTATATTATTCTTATTATTTACATTATTCTAATATAAACATGAAAAAACTTGGCATTATCGGAGCTATAGCAGGAGATGTTATTGGTTCTGTTTACGAATTCAGGAATGTTAAAACTACTGTTTTTCCATTGTTTACGGAGAAGTCGACATTTACTGATGATACCGTATTGACCATAGCTATTGCAGACAGCATAGTGAACGGGAAAGCCTACGGTGATACTTTACATTGTTATGGCAGGGAATATCTCCGAAGAGGTTATGGGCCTGCTTTTTACCAATGGTTGTTAAGTGACCATCCTCAACCTTATGGAAGCTACGGCAATGGCTCAGGCATGCGGGTAAGTCCTGTAGGCTTTGCTTACCATAGCTTGGAAAAGGTGATAGAAGAGGCTGAAAAGAGCGCAGTCGTTACACATAATCATCCAGAAGGGATAAAAGGTGCTCAGGCGATTGCTGGGGCTATTTTCATGGCTAAATCAGGAGCTCTTAAAGATGATATCAAAAGTTTTATTTCAGATCGGTTTGCTTATGATTTAAGTTTTAGCCTGGATGAGATACGTGCTACCTATGAATTTTCAGCAAGTTGTCAGGGATCCGTACCGCAGGCCATCGTAGCTTTCCTTGAAAGTTCGGACTATGAGAATTGTATTCGGCTGGCCATTTCCATTGGTGGTGACAGCGATACCATTGCCTGCATGGCGGGTGGAATTGCTGCAGCATTTTACAATTTTATACCTGATGCTATTTTAATAGAAACTTTTAAAAGATTACCTGGAAAATTTATTCAAATTATCAAACAATTTAGTGAAGCGTGAAAAGGAGAGGGAGAGAGGGAGGGAGCGAAAAGGAGACTGAGAGACGAAGAGAGAAAAAAGGCGAAGAAGAGACTGAGAGACTAAGAGATTTTACCCCATTGCAGATTCACTTCAATGGGGTGTTTTATTTTTGCATTTCAATAATAGAACATTTAAAATCGGGAAAATGGAAAGAACAAAAAATGGTATTCAAAGCGGGATCATTATTAAGAATGAAAACATTGCATTTGAAAAAGGTAAAATTTCTGTTATCAGCAGCAAAGCCGGATTGGGAAAAACTACGTTGATGCTTGGCATTGCCAAATACCTGAGTCAAGAAAAGACAGCGTTCTCAATTTTTTCGATGAAAGAAACGCCCAAAGAACTGAAGACTTTGTACCTGAAAAGCGAAAAAAGAATAGTCCCGAAAAAAACTGAAGCTGAAATAAATATTGAGTTTAAACAATCGATGGATAAAAACATCAGCTACAAACCTAATTTTTATTGTGAATGCTGCAATTCCAATGCGGCGAATATCTTTGATTATATAATTATAACCCACAATCATAAGAAAACTGAATTGTTCTTTATCGACTATTTTCAATACATACAGGCAATACAGCAAGATGGATTTGAAGATGTAAAAGAACTGATTAAAGAACTGAATGTTGCGGTGGTTGTATTGTTCCTTCAACGCAAAGATTCAAATGAAATGAACCCTTTAAATGAGGAAGATCCATTTGCAAAAATATTGCTGGCAAATGATTATAAGATCCATACGTTGATAAGCCTCTATGGAGATGATGAGGTGTATATGATGATTAGCCAGGATGGGATAGAACGTGGAAGGCAATATTTATATCATACATAAACGGAATAGTATAAGAAACTGCCTAAATTTATTTATTAGGAATTTATAGGGCTTTAATACTAGTTTAAGCATATTTAAAATCAAAATAAATACATTCATTAAAAAACTTTTATCTGGATAATTCGTAATTAATTGATATTTAACTTTTTGCTTGATCAAAAAGTTACAAAAAATCAAGTCTGCAAATAATTTACTTGAAAACTACGCCATTAAAACCCTGCGCAATACAAGCCGTGGCAAATATGAAGTTTGCTTATGAATATAAAGTATCATTTGCCACTCCTGTATTGCTTGCTGCAAGTCCTACACTATTTTAATGTCTTGTTTTCATACGTAAATTCTTTGAGGTCGGTCCTTCTACTTCCAAAAACTATTAATTTATGTATAAATCTTTTTTGCAATTTAAAATTTAGACAGTTTCTAAGTGTATTCATTATGTTTAATAAAACCAACAATGACTTTTCAAGTAAAAGATCGGCTGAAATATGAAAATAAAAATTACAGCATTGCTGAGCTACCTCTGCAAGCATATTTTTATAAAAACAAGACAGAAATACATTTCATATTTAAGTCGACAGACTGCTGGCGTGGCTATACTGCAATGTGGGAAATAAATG
>JBMOGB010000166.1:0-8480 GCA_049318585.1 Bacteroidia bacterium
GCACTTCACCACTTACCAAAACAGTTTGTTTTTCGTAAGGCACTTTTAGTAAATCTCCATCTCTTAATAATAAATCAGCTTTTGAGCCTGGTTTCTTCAATATTTTTGAAACATCAATACCTACAATATCATAATTTTCATTTTCTGAGTTTTGTATTTGTTCGTTTACATCTGCAGTATCTTTACTTTGCTTTTGCAATGCTTTCAATTTATTAGCCTTAATTAAGTCCTCTACAATATTTTTATCTTTTTTTCTTAAAAGTACAATACCATCAATAGAACTTGTAGCTGTTAAGCCTCCACTGCGCCTTAATAAATCAGAAATATGTTCATTGTTTTTCTCTAATGTATATTTCCCAGGATATAAAACTTCGCCTTCAATGTTTACATTTTTCTGTGGTTCATAGCCAGGTTGTGTAAACACATTTACAATGTCAAAAGGTTCCAATTCAAATTTTAAAGAGGCATTGTCTTTTAAATCTTTGTCTAAATCAAATTGTTTTACAATGGCAATTTCAGTGTTTGCTTTTGTTTTATCTACATCAAATTTTCTGCGCGAAACTTCCACTCTACTATATGAAGCAGCTTCTTTGAATCCACCTGCGGCTATAATTAAATCTTCAATTTTCATGTTTTGAGCATACGAAAATGAACCAGGATTGATTACTTGACCGTTAATGGTAACATTATATCCTTCTTTTAAATCAAGCTTCGAAGCAATTTGAATAATGTCTTCTCTTTGTAGTAAAATATCACTTACTTTTCCTTCTTTGGCATCAATTAAATTAATAGAAAGCATGGTTAAACTATTGTCTTCTTTCAATCGGTAAATAATGGCTCTAGTAGTAAAAGCATCTTCTTTCAAACCTTCAGCTTTATTGATTAATTTTAAAACTGTTAAGCCATTTTCTAAAGCATAAGTTCCTGGTCTAAAAACTGCACCATTTATTTGAACCCTATTTTCGTATCTGTTCAGTAGTTTATCAATTTGAAATACATCGCCACTTTGTGGATTAAACATTCCAAAAAGTTCTTGTTGAATATCAGCCACACTTTTCTGTTTTGAAGTATTTCTAATTACTTTTATTCTTTCCTTGAAAGCATCATTGGTAAAGCCACCAGCAAAATTTACAACATCTTTTAAAGTTTCATTTTTTTGAACTTCAAAAAAACCTTCACGCTTCACTTCACCTTTTATTTCTATTTTATTTTCGTAAGGATTTATCTTTATGATATCTTGATCTTGAAGCCTTATATTTCCTTTGGCTTCGGCTTTTAGCATAAAGTCATAAATGTCTAAAGTTACAAGTACTTTGTTATTCCTAATTACTTTTATGTTTCGCATGGAACCATTTTTGTTTGGACCTCCTGATGCATAAAGTGCATTAAATACAGTGGCTAACGAAGGTAAAGTATAAGTTCCTGGTAAGTTTACTTCACCCACAATTAAAACTTTTATGCTTCTAATATTTCCAAGAGTAATGTTTACTTTGGTTTCACCAGTGTTTATTCGTTCGTAAATTTGTGATAAAGCTCTTACAATTTTTACTTTCGCTTGTTCTATTGTTAAACCCGAAACCTGCACAACACCAGCTAAAGGAATTCGTATATTACCATCAGGACTTACATTCAAATTCATGGTTTCTTCCGAGTAACCATATATGTCTATAATTAATTCATCATCTGGTCCTATTTGATAGTTTTGAGGAGTAGCCATTTTTAAATTTGGCTCAAACGTTAAATTTTTATTGCTGAATAATTCAGCACCAAAAATCCTAGATTCTTCTTTTTCAAATTGATTATCTTTAGTTGATTTAGCTGTACTTTTTCTTTCACCAGTTTTAGTATTTTTTACTTTATTAGGTGTACTAGTAACCTGTAAATTATTGATTCTTTCTTTTAGTTTTGATATTTCATCAGCAGGAACATTTCTGTTTTTGGCTTCTTTTTCTAATTGAGCAAGTGTTAATCCACTATTTTGAGTTTTTTCCCAAAAATCAGCTATTTCATCGTCTGTTAGTTCATCTACTTTAATTTTAGAAATATTTTGTAAACTAAGCGTTTGATTTTGAGCTATTGAATAGTTGAAATTGAATAAGAATATCGATAATAATAATATGCAAATTCTAGTTGTTTTTTTGTATTTATACATATAAAATGCGGTGCTATTTCCCAATTATTTTAAAAGGCGCAAAGTAATATTTAATTTCAAAACTTGTGCTATTTATAGGATTTACTTCATAATTGAAATTGATTTATAAAACAAAACATAACTTTTATAAATTAAAATGCTAATATTGATAAGTTGTTTGTACAATAAGGTAATTATTTAATTTATTTGTTTTTTTATAAAAGTACTTTTGAATGGATAAAATAAAGTTAAATGTATTAGGCTTAAGCACCGGTCACAAAAGCGGTAGCTACACGCTAATACTTGGCGGAGAGGATAGTAATATACGATTGCCCATAGTTATTGGCAGTTTTGAAGCACAAGCCATAGCTATTGAAATTGAAAAAATTGTTCCTTTTCGCCCCATGACACATGATTTGTTTTTGAATTTTTTCAAAGAATTCAATATTGAATTGATTGAAGTACAAATTTATAGTTTAAACGAAGGCGTTTTTCATGCTAAATTGGTTTGTGAGCAATTAGGAATTATAAAAGAATTAGAAGCCAGAGCTAGCGATAGCATTGCTTTAGCTGTGAGGTTCAAATGCCCAATTTATACTTTTGAAGATATAATGGAAGAAGCAGGAATTATTGTTGATGCCAGCGATGAAGAAACTGTAAACGAAAACTTTTCAGAACAAAATAATAACACTAATTCACCCAACGATTTATCGAAAGCTTCTTTAGAAAATTTGCATATTTTACTAAACGATGCACTTAAAATAGAAGACTATGTTTTGGCTGCAAAAATTAGAGATGAAATTGATTTAAGAAAATAAATTTTTTGAAAATAATGTAAAGACCTAAAGCTAACAATTAACTTAAAGGAAATAGGTTATAGGATTTTGTAATTCCTAAAACTCATTAACATTGTAACCAACATGAATATAAAAAACCGTCTTATTTTAATGAGTTTCCTACAGTTTTTTGTTTGGGGAGCTTGGTTAATTACAGTAGGAAATTATTGGTTTGCTACCAAAGAATGGAGCGGTTCGGAATTTGGTGCAATTTTTTCAACTTTAGGACTTTCATCTATTATTATGCCAGCCATTACTGGCATTATTGCAGACAAATATTTGAATGCCGAAAAATTATATGGAATCTTACATATTCTTGGTGGTTTATTTCTTTGTTATATTCCTCAAGTTGAAAATCCTGTTACTTTTTATTGGGTAATTTTTGGTGCAATGCTTTGTTATATGCCAACTATTTCTCTATCTAATTCTGTAGCTTATAACATTTTAAAAAATAATAATTTTGATGTAATAAAAGTATTTCCACCAATTCGTGTTTGGGGTACAATTGGTTTTATAGCAGCCATGTGGCTAACCAATTTAACAGGAAATAAAGCATCGGCAAATATGTTTTATATTGCTGCTATTGCAGCAATAATATTAGGTTTTTATTCATTTACTTTACCCAAATGCCCACCTTTAAAATTAATAGATAAGCAAGCTAATTGGTCGCAAAAATTAGGTTTGAATGCTTTTAAATTATTTGGAACTTATAAAATGGCGCTGTTTTTTATTTTCTCTATGTTTTTGGGTGCTGCTTTGCAATTAACCAATATGTATGGCGATACTTTTCTTTCCGATTTTTCGAAAATCCCTGAATACAGTAATTCTATTGTTGTAAAATATTCAACTATCATCATGTCTATTTCTCAAATATCGGAAACCTTATTTATTTTAGCAATTCCCTTTTTCTTAAAACGATTTGGAATTAAACAAGTCATGTTAATTTCAATGATAGCATGGGTTTTGCGTTTTGGATTATTTGCTTTTGGTGATCCTTCAGGTAGTTTATGGATGATTATTATGTCGTGTATTGTTTACGGAATGGCATTCGATTTTTTTAATATTTCAGGCTCATTATTCATTGAAACATCAACCGATTCTTCTATTCGTTCAAGCGCTCAAGGTTTGTTTATGATGATGACAAACGGTTTTGGTGCTGTTTTAGGAAGTTCAGTTAGTGGCTTTGTAATTGATAAATATTTTACCTTAAATGGAACAAAAGATTGGTATTCCATTTGGATTTCTTTTGCAATTTATGCCTTAATAATAGCCATTGCATTTGCTTTTTTATTTAAACATAAACATAATTCAAAAGATTTAGAAAAGGCAATTAGCTAAAATAATTTCAGAAACTATCCTCTTTTCAAGAACCTTTTTTCCAAAAAATTCCAAGATAAAAAAGCCAGCAAAAAAACTGTTGAAATAATAGAAATTGCTACTAAATAAGGATTGAATTTATTCAGTAAATTTAAACTTACTACCAACTGAATAATAGGGAAATGATAAATATATATTCCATACGAAAAATCGCCATATTTACCCCAATTATTTAAAAATTTAAACCCATAAGCAAAGTACAGAATAAGCAACGACAAAGCTATTGGTCTTAAAATTTCCAAATTGAAATAATATTCAATCGAAAAAACAATGATAGCAATAATTGCAAGTTTGTTTTTGTATTTCATGAAAAAATCGAAGAAATAAAACAGACTTATTCCTGAAATAAAATAAGTTAAAAACCCTGGAAGTTGGTGTTTTAAAATTAACAGAAAACCCTGTTTTTCTGGTAGTATAAAGTTAGTCAAATATAGCCCAAGTATATATAAAAGTCCTAAAGCATAAATTGCAATAAACACGATTGTTTTCTTCTCAAATTTAGTTATCAGTAAAATTATTATGGGTAATATGATATAAAAACTCACTTCTACTTTTATAGTCCAAAGTGCTCCGTTTATAGTACATAATATATTATTTAAAAACACACCTGGTAAGCAAGGTTGAATAAAATTCACAAAAAACAAATTTGCTATAAGATATTTATAAAGCATTGAATTTGAAAAGTATTCTAGTAAATTATAAATACTAAAAATACTAAAAAACAAAGCTGAAAATAGCACAATAAAAAGATAAGCCGGCAATAATCGTTTGGCTCTTTTTATAAAATATAGTCTTATATTTTGTGTTTTTACATAACTTCCTGTTATTAAAAATCCACTTATTATAAAAAAACCAGTAACGGAAAGATATGTGTCAAAATATTTTTTTAAAAATATAAAATCAGGGAATCGCGAAAGGTCAATAATATGAGAGAGAATGACTATAAATGCAAACAAAAATCTTAAAAAATCGAAATTGTTTTTATTCATGAGTTGTGTTTTTTCTTGTTTTTTTTCCAATATATTCATTTATTTCAATTCTTTTAAAACATCCCAAACCAAATCGCCCTCAAAACCTCTACTCATTAAATATTGGGCTGTTTTATTATTTTTTACTAACACATTTTTGTCTTTTACTTTTTTATATTTTTCAATGGCTTCTTTTTTTAAAGTTACCAAATAATCATCAGCATCTATTTCTTTTAAACCTTGTTGAATGCAATATTCAGATAATTGTTTTTGCTTCAATTCTTGTTTTATTTTATTACGTCCCCATTTTTTTATTCTAAATTTTCCACCTGCATAAGCTTTAGCAAATCGTTCTTCGTTTAAATAATTTTGTGTAATTAATTCAGCTATTATTTGATCCGCTTTATCATAATAAATTCCTAGTTCTGCTAATTTGTTTTTTGCTTCATAATGACATCTTTCTTGATAGGCGCAATAGTGAGCCATTTTCAGTAAAGCTTGTTGAAGAGTTAATTTTATTGTTTTATCGGCCATTGAAATTATTCAAATAAATAGGAAAGTGTACAGTTTTCATAATTTTTTTTTACAGTCCAAATTATTTCACTCAATCTTTGTTTAATTGATTTCAGCGTTTACCACGAATCAATTTTTTAAACAATGTTTTATCAAAATGTAATTTTATATAATATTCCAATTATGCGCTGTTGTTAATACCTTATTTGCACCTTCTATTTTATAAATAGAAATGCCATTTAATGACTTTCTTAAAGGTTCCAATATATCTATATTTCCCAATTGTTCTAACATTTTACTTCTATTAATTTCAATCATAGTTTTATCAAGTACTAGTTTGAATTTTTCATTTTCAGCGTGATGTCACCAATATTGTAAGTGTAAACAGAGGCAGGTAAAAATGTAAGATTTATTTTATCTATTTTTTTTACGCCTTGCAGGTCAATAGTAGTAACCAGTGCTGTTTCAAAATTATTAGTATTACAGAATTGAATTAAACTTTTCAATTCGTTTGGCTTGTCAAAATACCTATTGCTCCATTTTATTTCCACACCCCAAACTGGCTTATATTTTTTATCATCTACCAAAACCAAATCTACTTCGCCTTCACTTCTGCCTTCTTTCCATCTTGCATAAGTTAAATCGAGTTTTTCGCGATGCATCCATTGTGAAAGCACTGCTGTTTCAACCATATTACCCATTTCAGAATCAGTTTCAGAAATAGGTGAAAATAAAGCTGTTCTCAATGACGGATTAGTTAAATAAACTTTAAAACTGGTAATCCTCCTTAAACGTTTAGCGTTTACATCTACTTTATTTAGTACTTTTATTAAAAAAGCAGCTTCCAGATATTCTAAATATTTTTTTAGGGTATCTTTTTGAATACCGCTTTCTTTCGACATTGTTTCGTACGAAAATTCGTTACCTGTATTGTATGCGATGTAAGTAAAAAAACGGTTTAATTCCTGCACATCTTTTATACCATATAAACTAGGCAAATCTCTCAACAACACTTTATCTACAATATCATTTTTAACATATCGCCCCATATCGCTCTGAATTTTTTCAGACAATACAACTTCTGGGTAACCACCAAAATTCAAATAATTAATAAACTCTTTATTGAGTGCTTTTATATCGTGAGTAAGGCAATAAGGAATTGCTTTGTCTCCATATTCTATGTTGCCATTGAATATTAAGTGATTCATTTCTTTTAAGTGAATGTACTCCTGAAATGTGAGGGGTGGCAACATAAAATCAGTAAAACGTCCTGCACCACTTTCAGTACTATGCCATTTTAAAGCTGCTGCTGCCGAACCTGAAACAATGAATTTAGTTTCAGGAAATGAATCAACCAAAACTTTTAAATGACGTTCCCAATCTTTTAAGTATTGTATTTCATCAAAAAAAACATAGCAGCCTTCCAAATTAGATAAGTTGAGTGATTTTTTACATAAAGTAAGAATGTCTTCTAAACTCAAATGCACATAAATTGGATTATCAATACCAATAAAAAAAATTTGCTGTGCGTTAACTTCTTCTTCCAATAACTGATGAATGCTGTGAAACAACATTACCGTTTTACCAACACGTCTAGGACCCATTAACACTAAAGCCCTGCGGATATTTTTTTCTTTTACAAAAGGGTAAAACAAATCGAAATACAAACGTTTTGACAAGGAACTAAACGCCAATGGTATTTGTTTGGTTACCCACCAAGGGTTTTCGTACCGTAAGCGTTCAATTATTTTTTCTGGTGGAATAAGATTTAAACTACTCATAAAATTGTTTATTTATGCAAATATAGTAAAAATAAGCATATTCAATTATACTTATTTTTACATTTTTGTATGTTTTAAGGTTTATTTGTCCGTTTCAACCTGCTATTGTTGCTAATTTCGAAAGAAGCAATTCTTTCAGTTCTGTTAGCTTTATTACTTAAAACAATACTCAAAGTCAAGACAGAGGGTTAGCCATCGATTCTTTTTTTAATCATTATTTATTATTATGTTACAATTGTATTTTTTTAAATGAGTATACCGCTATTCATTTTGTAAAAAATTTATCCTCTTCCCATTTTGCCGGATTGTTTATAATGTAATTAGAAATATTTTGATACGATCGTTCATCACGAATAATATGTTCATAATAATTGCGTTGCCACAATTTACCTAACCGTTTATTTTCCAAATTGCAAATATCAATACAAACATTTACCACCAATGATTTAAACGCACCAACAATATCGAAAATCGTAGGGGTAGGGTTTGCCCCTGACACTTTATCCAAATCGTTCAAAACAATAATTCCATGCATATGATTGGGCATTATTTGAAAAACATCCAGTTCAAAATTTGTAAATCGTTCAGTCAATTTTACCCATTCATTAAATGCAATAGTTCCAAATTCATTCAGTTTCATTTCTCCGTTTTCTACGTGTCCAAAACGATGAATTCTATCCTGACAACAGATAGTTATAAAATACAAACCCGCCTGCGAATAATTGTATCCTTTTAATCGGATTGACCTTCGATGATGAATATTGGGATTATATTTTGATTTATCGTTCATTTTTTTTATTTTTTTTCGTTGGGGTAACCGTTAGGGTAACCCTCGCGGTTACCCTACTTAAAAGGGCGACCGCAAGGGTACGCC